>NZ_DAIQRQ010000059.1:15159-33529 GCF_036786105.1 Ohtaekwangia sp. | reverse complement strand
GCAACCGTGCTGGCGATTGTATAACTGCTGCTGGTGGCACCCGCTATATTTACTCCACTCTTGCGCCATTGATACGTAAGTCCAGTGCCAGAAGCCGTTACAGTAAATGTTGCACTTGAACCGGCACAGACAATCTGCGGAGAAGGATTTGTTGCGATGGATGGTTTCTCGTTGACCGTAAGTAAGGCGATGTTACTGGTTACCGATGGTGTACACGTGCCCGCCACGATAGCGCGGTATAAATAAGCGTTGTTGGTCAGGGGCACACTGGTGAGTGAGAGGGTAGCTGTGCTTGCGCCGCTATATATACCACCGTTGGATACGGTGGAGTACGATGAGCCGCCGTTTGTACTTACCTCCCAGGAATACGAGGGAGTATACGTAACCCCTGCATTTACCGTAAAGGATGTGTTACCGCCCTGGCATATCGTTACACCCGATGGTTGCCCGGTTATTTCCGGCTGCTCACGCACAGTTAATATTGCCTGTCCACTGGTTTGCGATCCTCCACAAGTTCCCGTAACAACGACTTTATAGTCTTTACCACTCAATGTACCTGATACTCCTGTTAAAGTAAGTATTGACGTGGTGGCGCCACTATACATACCTCCATTGGTTATATTCACACCATTCTCCTGCCACTGATAAGTCAGTCCATTTCCAATACCTGATACGGTAAATTGCACTGTGGCCAGTTCACAAACTGTGGCATTCGTGGGTGATGCTGCAATACCAGTATTCGCATGAACGGTTAATAATGCAGCATTGCTGGTAACAGGGGTTCCACAAGTACCATCTACAATAACTTTATACAAGTAGCCATTATAGGTTAGCGGGGCATTGGTCAGGCTGAGTGTTGCTGTTGTTGCTCCGCTATATACACCACCGTTACTTACATCGCTGAAAGAAGATCCTCCATTCGTACTTACCTGCCATTGGTAGGTGGGCGAAGTAGTTACACCTGGATTAACAGTAAAACTGGTGCTGGTATTTTCACAGATTATACTATTGGAAGGCTGCCCGGTAATTTCCGGATATTCCTGAACAGTGAGCGTTGCCGGGTTCGAAGTAACAGAAGGCGTACACGTTCCACTGACGATGACACGGTACTGATTACCATTCATCGCAGAAGTAACAGATGTGAGCGCAAGCGTACTGCTCACCGCGCCTGACACGTCCGTAAAGCCCGATCCGGCATCAACCTGCCACTGATACGTTACTCCGGTGCCTGAAGCTGTTACCGAGAATGATACGTTCGATCCTTCACATTGTGTTTGTGGAGAAGGATGAGTGCTTATGGCAGGAAGCGTGTTGATCGTAACATTAACCGTATTGGTAAGATCAACATCGCATCCCGTGGTGGCATTGGTAGCGGTTACTTTCATCGTAACAGCAGACGATAGCGGAGTGCTGGTGAGCACCAGGTTACCGCCGGTTCCGGCATATACACTGCTGAGTACCGAGTTGTCGGCGCTATTTTTTAATTGATAATTTACACCGACTGCCGAGCTTCCAACCGTTACGGATACCGTCCCTCCCGGACAAACTCCTGTTGAAGCGGGTGTTACGCTCAATGACGCCGTTGGCAGCGCATTCACAGTAACCGTACGCATTTCCGTACAGGAAGGTATAAAGGCAACGTAGTCGTTATTGGCTGTAAATATCTGATTATTTCGTCCCGTAGGGGCAACAGCAGCAGTACCCGCAGAGTTTTCAATACCCATGGTCTTGGGATTACCGTCCGAGCCTATATGGGTTGAGTGTATTTCAATGATATTAAGCGTTTCATATAAGTGTATCTGTGCAGTAACATATTCCGTTGGTGCCGAAGTGAATGTTACATTGGCATATTCAATAATAAATCTTCGCAGTGGTGCAGAGCCCACTACTTTATAGCGAATTGTTCCTGTAGCCGGATTTAGATCTCCCCAGGCAAATGCAATCAGGTTATTGGGCGTTGTTGCATTCGGGATTGTTTGTGCAGCCGCTGTGGTTCCGGTAGTACCACTGAGGCGGATAAATCCATTATCAAAAACCCGGAGGGTTGTAAAACTGGTGCCGTAAAACCGGAATGTAAAACCTATAGAAATGGCCGCTGATACAGTGTTGTCGGCAAGCGTTATAGTTGTTGGAGACGAAAGCGTAACCGGGCTATAAGTACCAGAAGTGTTTACAGTATAGGAAGAAGTTGTTCCATCGGTTGTAAATACCTTGTGCGAACCCGTTCCGGCATTGGCGGGAGTAAATGTTGTTCCGCTAATACCCGGGCCATAGTAATTAGTTCCTCCGGTAAGCGTAAAGGCAGCATCATCGAAACAGTATGTAGAATTAAGATTGGTAAAGCTACATTGTCCAAAAGCTTGCTGAATGGAGAGAACGCCCATCAGTAATAACACACAAAGAGTATAGCTTGGGGTCTTCCTAAAAGGCATAGCTAGCAGGCGGTTGGCTTGTTTATGTGTTCCCGGACGAAAATGTAACCACACCATAAAGTACTGGTAAATAATGGATTTCTAAAAAAACTCCCCATTGGCGTTAACCTTCATCAGCCCTACTTTATCCTGTGTTTCCAGTTCTATTGTTCCCAGGATCAGAATACGGCCGTCAGGAAGTTCTGCTATAGAGGAACCCTTGCTCAATTTGTCGAATGATCCCATGTCAACCGACCACTGAGCTTCGCTGTTCAAATTCGTTTTGATCAGGCGCACCGTTGTACCTGCGGTTGTTTTCTCGGTGGCGAGTAAAAGAAACCCCTCGGAAACTACACATGGAGTGACACTTACTGCCGTAAACTGGCCCGACACGTTAATAGTACCTTCGCTTTGTTTAATAAGATTTTCGCTGCGTTTGCAGAAATATAGCTGCCCTGCAGAGGTAGAAGCATTCTGCGACACAGACGTACCAAATTCATAATATCCGCCTCCTAAAACAGCAGGCACCTTTGCAACAAAGGCAAGTGTTTCATCACTGGTCGCTTTACCGGCATTGTCAGCAAAACCCAATGGTATACCATTACCAGAAAAAGTGATCACTTCAAAGTTCGACTCAAAATCGGTCGCTCCCAGCAACTGGCGATCGGAATACGAAAAGATATAGTATTTATTGGTTGCTGCTTCAAACACCTTAATGCCCGACCCGAAGTGCTCACCTGTAGAACCGACCGGAGTTCCCAATTCAAGTGTCGTCCAGGCAATGGTTTTGAAGTCACTCTTGAATCCAATCGAAAATATATCTTCTAGATCTGGTGGCGGAAGTCCCGGGTCTACAGCGATCGTTTCATCGGTTGAATTTCCCGTCACAACAAATCCTCCGTCAGAAGTGGGTGTGATTGAATGTATATATTGCGTAGTCCATTTATCTCCATTATTGCCAAACTCCATTCCTCCTATTGAATCGCCTTTCGGGTTTACCTTGATTACCTTAAAATCATACAGGTTTTCATTGGTTGCAGGATCAATACCACGATACATGTTAGAGAGCACAAGATAATTACCATCGGCTGTTGGTTCTATATCCTGCCCTATCTCTGAAATATTTCTGCCTCTTGTATCTTTGCCATTTCCCAACGTTTTTTGACCGAGTATATTACCGTTCAGATCGGTTATGATAAGCATGATGCGTTGCGAATTGCCAGGTGTGTTGGTATTAGCGAGTATGATTATACTGTCTTTTTTAACCACCATATCTACGGCTTCCTGGTCACCATCTTCCCCAAAGTACTTAACAAAGTATGGTGCCGTCTCCTGCCCGAATTCCTTTTTTGTATCGCAAGAGAGTACGATGAACAGCAACGCACAAATGCTAATCAACTTTAATTTCATCGCCTTGCTTTTTGATGGAACGTAGAACAGATTTTGAATGAGATTTCTTCAACTTTCGCGGCTTATAGAGTGGATGAATATACCCTACGGATATAAAAAGATTATCCATCCGGAAGAGATCATCTACATGCGCCCAGCGAAAAGTACCATCACCGGAGTCCTGGAAGCTTTCTGAGGTTCCATCGCCCTTGTTTTTATAATCATATATACTATTATCTTTATTCACCAGGTTAGTCATCCCGAATGAATAGCGAAGATCAGCAAATATATAGTCGAGCTTTACTTTATACTTCACACCGCCTCCAATGAAAACAGAGTGGTTGAATGCATTGCGTTTTGATTTGAATTTCAGGATAGGGCTCTCCCTGTCTATACTCTCTACCCGGTTGGTTTCAGGATTATAGTTCTGATCTTTATACTGAATAGTAGCACGATCGCCCAACAACAGGTCCCACGAGAATCCCGCATAACCATACGGACGATACTGCCCTTTTGAAGCGGAGTATTTTACCGCAACCGGTATGCGCACCCATGTCTGGCGATCGAATATTGAGGATTCATCGCGACCGAATATACCGGTGGTGCGTTGGCGGTAAGCAGAGAACACAAAATTACCTTCGAGCATCACGCTGAGGTTATCATCGTAATTCCAATCGACACCAACTCCCACCTGAAACCCGGGCTTGAGTATATATCGTTTTTTTACATCATCGGTATAGGTGCCCCGGTCAAGCAGCGTTCTTACAAATGAAACGTTAGGACCTATTTTTGCAGACAGCGTAAATATGGGAGTAGATGTAAACTTCGAACTCAGATATACCAGGTCTATGGGGTCGCGCTTCTCATCCGTCAGGTATTCGGGATTAGCACGCAACACTTCGAGGTAACTCTTCTCGGCACCAAACGGATCTTCCAATAACAGGTATGTTTCTGCCAGCAGCAGGTAGGCCCGCTGGCGCCATTCTTTATTCTGATTCTTTTCCAGGCAGGGAGCCAGCATCGCAGGTATACCATAGTGATGGCCTGCATTAAATTCTTCTATAGCACGACTCAAGGTTAGCTCACACTCATTCTGAGCCATAGCGGGGATCGTTCCCAATAACGTGAGAGCAAAAAACAGGTAGCAACAGGATAAAGATTTTACCATTCAATACAATTTAATCAAAAACCGGTGCATGTATTTTCATATTCTATATCATTACCCACATACTTGGTCCATTCATCCTGCGTCATACTCTTCCGGGTTATGTTCGGGCATATCTGTATAGCCAGTATTGCCGGATCAGTTGGCCATACCCGTATCTCCGATTCGCTACATGCCGCTACCAACAGGTTAGAACCTTTTGCAAAAGCTATATCCCACACAAACCCGTTATTGTTCTCCATCTCCACCGGCAAATCTTCCGGGTTATCCAGTACATATAACTGAAGGCGTTTATCAAGACCGGCACTTGCCAGCAGTTTCTCATCCGGGCTAAATTCAACATCGTATACACCGGCCCTGTGTCCGGAGAACTGACGCGTCTCTCCTGTTGTGAAATCATATAGCTTCACCAGGCCCCGCTTGTTTGATAATACATCTACACCATACGCAAGGTAATTTCCTGAAGGGCTGAACTTCACTGACAGTATCCGGCTAGAATTTTCCGTAGCCAGTGTTGTATAAGTATAGTCCTGCAAGTTCATTTTGATAACCTGCCCTGACCATGAGCCCCCCACCAGAAACTTACCATCGCTACTGATGCTGATGGACTTGATCTCGTACGGGAATGTTGCCAGTGTTTTTACTTCACCCGTTTCATGATTTACGAGCGACAATGTTTTATTGCTGCTGGCTACTATAAAGCCTGAATTATTGGGAAGAAATTCTATATCGTTGGTAGCTCCGCCTAATCCTTTTATCACTTTCGGTTTGGCTTTACCCTGCAGATTATATACCTGTACAAAAGATGAATCACTACCGTTGATGATATAGTTTTCATCCTTGCTCAATGCAATTACCTTGCTTGGATACGGTGTAGCAAACCCGGTCGCTGCATTGGAGAGTTTTTCGTAATCGCCTTTGTATACTCTTCCATCAGCACCTGAAACGAAAAAGTTACTGCTCTTATCCGATACCACCAGCGAGCGCATGTGTATGCGCGGCGGCCCTTGTACCTTCATGGCGTTATAGCTGGCCCCTATAATTTTGGTAAGCGCGCTATACAGGCCTCGGTATATATAAGGATCGTATTTCTTGCCGCTATACCTGCGGTGGAATATATGTCCCTGCAACGCCTGCAATGCAGCCAGGTCTTTATCATCATCCTCCTGAACCGATTTCGTTGCCAACACCTGTGCTACGCGCAACATGAGCTGGTTGCGGGCAAATTCATAGTTCAAGTCGGCTTCTTCTTTTTTCAGGTTGGCAAAGTCGAGGCTTCGGTTGGCTTCTTCTGTTGCAGCCATCGCTTTCTTTTCTGATACCTGTGCCTGCATCAGGGCATTCTCGGCACGGTCGCGTTCACGCTGCGTTGCTTCCAGGGCATCGCCTAAAGCATTGTTGGTCACTACAAGTTCATTGGCGGTTCGTTCAGCCAATACGCGCAGGTTATCTGCTTCCTTCTTTTGTCTCAGTGCTTCTTCACGTTGTGTCTGTGCTTCGGTCTTTTGTATATCGGCATACTCGCGATCGGCATCCGCCTGTAGCTTCTGCAGATATGCATATACGAAGAAGAGAATCGCAATCAAAAATGCAATACCCAGAATGATCGCTGTAGTTCGTGTTCTGCGAAGAACACGGCGCTGCATCATTTCCTGGTTCTTGAGTTCAGCTTCGTACGTAATGCGACTGGTGTCGAGAAAGACGATCGCGCGCTCGAACGCTTCATCATAACGCTGCGCCCACTCACGTGTAGGCTTTTGCTTTTTTTGCCAGTTCAGCGCCAATTGCAGATCGGGCGTTCTCCACAAACCCGTTTTACCAATCTGATACATTGCGGCTGCATCCGACAAGCGCTTATACATAGTAGCCGATTCAAATTCGTCATCTACCCAGGCAGCAAGTCTGTTCCAGATACGAATAAGACTTTCGTGCGAAAGCTCAATGATGGAATCTCCATTCAACGGTATATTGGCAGCAGGCATCAGGAACGAACGTCCCGGTTTACGGAATTGCTCTACTACATAAATAACTTCTTCTTCACTTCCCTCCGCCAGTTGTGCTATCAGCGACAACTGACAAGGTCTGCGCATGCCCCTGTTCTGCTGGTTCTTTTCCGTTATGCTCTTGAAGAGAACTTCTGCTATCAGTTTATTGCGCGATGATAACTCATCGAATGCTTCGTTGGCGTGTTGTGAAAGTGCTTCTGATATTTTACCGATAGCGGTGTAGTGACGTACATCTATCGGCTCGCCACTCTCGTGGTTTTGCAACCAGTAATCCCACGTACGCATCAGCGCATGCTGCAAGATTGGAAGTTGATCCTGATCTATACCCATGTCGCTGAGCAATCGCTTAACCAGGCGAGGTGCTATCTTTCCTCCCGCCACTGCGATGGGTCCTTCAATGGCCACCTTTTTTTGCTCGCGGGTCATTTGAGGAACCAGGTAATTACTGCTATTGATCAGCCTGGTAAGTCCAGGAAATATAGAGCATTCGCCAATAAAGTCAGACCGCATGGTAAGCGCTACATATACCGGCACTTCGGTTTGTTGCACGGCTGTCATGAACAAGTTCACATACAGCTGTGCATCATTCTGTGCTTCTGCATCGGCATGGTCGCGGTAGCGGAATATCTCTTCGAACTGGTCGATGAGAAAGAATATATTTTCTGATGAATCCCTTTGCAGGTGACTGGCGAGTTCAACCAGGCCCCCAGGCCCGCTTCGCAGTACAGAGCTGACAATCGCCTTGTGAATCGGAACATCTGCAGGTTCTATTCGCTGTACTTTCTGCAGATATTCAATTACCGATTCGATCAAACTATTGATGGGTGATGAACCTGGTCTTGCAGTAATCGCTCTCCATTCTGTTCCCGACTCGGCTACAAATCCGCCATACAAAACCGGCACAAGGCCGCAGGACATTAATGAAGATTTACCGCTTCCGGAGTACCCCATTACGGTAACAAACCTGTTCTTGGCCAGTTTCGATAATATCTCATCAATTTGTCCTTCGCGCCCGAAGAACAAATGGCTGTCTTCAATAGAAAAAGGCCTTAGCCCGGGAAATGGATTTTCAACCCCAATCTGAATTTCAGATGCAGTAGAAGTGTCCCGGTCAAGTCGTTCCTTATGTTGGGGTTGATTACGCATACTTTAAACCCGCCAAGACTTGAAAGTTAGATAAATCGTGCTGAATGTCCGGCTCACGTGTTACTTGTCTAAAAAATACCCATCCTAAAGTCTAAAAAATCAGCTTCCCCGAATATAGGCTAATTTTAACTAAACAAAAAAGGGGACTTGCGGTCCCCTTGAAAATATTTGCATCTCTGCCAATTACTTAACTTTCTTCACCACAGCTTCGAATGCTGCAGGATGATTCATTGCTAAGTCAGCCAGCACTTTACGATTCAAATCGATATTGGATTTCTTCAATTTACCCATTAACTCAGAGTATGATAATCCGTGCAAACGAGCACCTGCATTAATACGTGCAATCCATACAGCGCGGAACTCTCTTTTCTTTTGTTTTCTGTCGCGGTAGGCGTAACCTAAACCTTTTTCAACGGCATTTTTTGCTACCGTCCATACATTCTTCTTGCGGCCGAAGAAACCTTTGGCCAACTTCAAGATGCGTTTACGTCTTGCTCTTGAAGCCACATTGTTTACTGATCTTGGCATTTTACTTTACATTTTTTGGCTGATGGCGTTCACTTTACATGAAACTTGAGGCCAGCATCCGGGTTAAACATTAGAACCTGAGATTAAAGGATAAGCATTGCTTTTACGTTATCCAGATCCGACTTCTTAACGATAGATTTGTTACCAAGTCTGCGTTTCTGCTTGGTCTCCTTCTTCGTCAGGATATGGTTTTTGTAAGCACGCTTATGCTTAATCTTACCAGTGCCAGTCACTTTAAAGCGCTTCTTGGCTCCTGATTTTGTTTTTAATTTAGGCATTGTATAAAAATTAAACGATTAAGTTCCTTACTTCTTGGCCTTGGGCATCAGCATGATGCTCATTCTCTTTCCTTCGAGCTTCGGCATCTGCTCGACCTTTCCATGTTCTTCAAGCAACTGAGCAAATTTCAACAACAATATCTCTCCGCGTTCTTTGTACACGATAGAGCGACCTGCAAAGAAAACCGTAGCCTTTACCTTTGCACCTTCCTGCAGGAAGGAAACGGCATGCTTCAATTTGAAATTGAAATCATGATCATCGGTGTTGGGGCCAAAGCGAATCTCTTTGATCACGACCTTTACAGTCTTCGCTTTGATCTCCTTCTGTTTCTTCTTCTGCTCGTACTTAAACTTGGAATAGTCAACTACTTTACAAACAGGAGGATCAGCATTGGGTGATATTTCTACCAGGTCTAATCCTTGTTCCTGTGCCAACCGAATGGCTTGCTGAATAGGATACACATCTACTTTAATGTTCTCTCCTACTACCCGAACCCGCGGTGCTGTAATTCTTTCATTAATGCGATACGGTTCTTCGGGCTTTTGCGGACCTCTGCGCGGAGGGCGGCCAAAACTGGGTCTGTTGGTATTACCGGTATTGATAACTATAAAATGTTTAAGTTCAAAAAAACAGGGTGCAAATATCGCTATTTACATTTAAAATACAAGTATCTAACAAAGGATCAACGAGGTGCAGCGCATTCGATGCGGAAATTCTTGACAAATTCATCCAATAAAACGCTTCCCTGGTCGCCTTGCCCGTGTTTACGCACGGCTACTTTTTCTTCTGCAACCTCTTTTTCACCCACAATAAGCATGTAGGGAATCTTTTTGGTTTCAGCATCACGTATCTTACGACCGATCTTTTCATCACGATCGTCCAATAATCCACGAATATCTTCCTCTTTCAGTTTCTCGTACACCATTTTGGCGTAATCGTTGAAACGTTCAGAAATCGGCAGCACCGCGATTTGATCAGGCGCCAGCCACAACGGGAAGTTACCTGCGCAGTGCTCGATCAATACCGCCACGAATCTCTCCAATGAGCCAAACGGTGCACGGTGAATCATCACCGGGCGATGCTTCTGATTATCAGAACCTACGTATTCCAGCTCAAAGCGCTGTGGTAATTGATAGTCTACCTGAATGGTACCTAACTGCCAGCTGCGTCCTAGCGCATCTTTCACCATGAAGTCGAGCTTCGGTCCATAAAAGGCCGCCTCACCTTGCACGGCTACAGTCTTTAATCCACGTTCATCGGCTGCTTCCTGTATTTCGCGTTCAGCACGCTCCCACAGATGATCTTCACCTATGTACTTGGTTTTATTCTCCGGGTCGCGCAACGAAACCTGTGCGGTGTAGTTCTCAAACCCCAACGACTTGAAAACATGAAGCACCAGATCAATCACTTTAATGAATTCTTCTTTTACCTGATCAGGACGGCAAAAGATATGCGCATCATCCTGTGTAAATCCTCTTACACGGGTGAGGCCATGCAATTCGCCACTTTGCTCGTAGCGGTATACAGTACCGAACTCAGCCAGGCGAATCGGGAGATCGCGATACGAGCGTGGTCTTGTTTTATAGATCTCGCAGTGATGCGGACAGTTCATCGGTTTCAGCAAGAACTCTTCTCCTTCATCCGGAGTATGGATGGGTTGAAAGGAATCCTTACCGTATTTCTCATAATGACCTGAAGTAACGTACAGCGACTTGCCTCCAATATGCGGCGTTACCACCGGATCGTAGCCGGCTTTGATCTGTGCCTTGCGCATAAACTGCTCCAGGCGTTCGCGCAGAATGGTCCCTTTCGGCAGCCACAACGGCAAGCCCATGCCTACCTTTTCGGAGAAAGCAAACAGGTCGAGTTCTTTGCCGAGTTTACGGTGATCGCGTTTCTTGGCTTCCTCCAGCAGGTGAAGATATTCTTCGAGTTCTTTCTGCTTGGGGAAAGTAATGCCATAGATGCGGGTCAGCATCTTGTTCTTCTCATTGCCGCGCCAGTATGCACCGGCTACGTTGAGAAGTTTTACGGCCTTTATAAAGCCGGTATTGGGTATATGCGGACCTTTGCAGAGGTCGGTAAAATTACCCTGTTCATAGAATGTAATAGAACCATCTTTCAGGTCGCTGATCAGTTCCTGTTTATACTCATCGCCTTTCTTGGTAAAGAAGTCAAGCGCTTCTGCCTTGCTTACGTCCCTGCGAGTGTATACGCTATCTTTCTTGGCGAGCTCCTTCATCTTGGCTTCAATTGCCACGAGATCTTCTTCACCAAAAGCACGACCACCGAGGTCTACATCATAGTAAAAACCATTATCGATGGCAGGGCCGATACCAAACTTTACACCGGGATATAGCGCTTCCAACGCTTCTGCCAGCAAGTGCGCAGACGAATGCCAGAAGGTAGATTTACCGCCTTTGTCATTCCACGTCAAAATCTTTATGGATGCATCCTGGTCTATTGGCCGCGCCAGGTCACGTACTTCACCATTCACTTCTATTGCCAGGGCAACGCGTGCTAAACCTTCACTAATGCTTGATGCAATATCGGAACCTTTAACACCTTGCGGGTACTCCCGCACACTTCCATCCGGAAGAGAAATCTTTACATTCATGATTTCGAATTAAAATACAAAATTAATTCAGGCTGCAAATATGGTTAAAGATGTTGGAAAGACTATACTTCTTGCAGACTAAAGTTTGATACTTAGTAAGAAAGTGTATACCTCCGGCTGGATTTACAGCGTGAACCAGAAACTTACCAGTACACCAAACTTGCGCACATCGGGGTTTACACTTTTATCGAGGTATGATAGGCGGTGCACAAAATCTACACGCATGAAACGAAAAATATTCTCTACACCATAACTCACCTCTATGTAGGGTTTGTTTCGATCGAACGATCTTACCTGCCGGTATTTAGGCGTTGCGCTGTTATCTTCCGGAATGATCTTTCTGTTCTGCGCGCTCAGGCCACCATAGATCATGTTGGCAGAACCTACCAGGCGCCATTTCAGCTTGCGCATAAGCGGCACCCTGTTCAACAGAAATCCTTCGAAGTGATGCTGGTATTGAAGCGATGCATACCGGTCGCTCACAAACTCTCCATAGTCCATTAGGTTATAGGTAACGATGGTATACAACAAACTCTGGTTACCCAAATGAGGCGTTAGCAACGGATAGGCTGCTGTACCGAACGTATACTCTCCCGTAGTGTGCAGATAGCCAACCCCTAGCGGACCAAATTTTATCCGCTTCACCACTGACAATTTCAATTTGGTATAATCGAAGTCGCTATTGAAAACTCCCTTTACTCCGCGGGTATAGCGCAGGGTAATGATCGGCCATTTTACTGTCCCTAGACTGATGCGTTCATTATCATCCTGCAGGAAGAGCTCATCGCGGGCAAACCTGGATTCTACTATGATCTCCGTTGTGCGGAAGTCTGTTAGAACGCTGCTCTGATCTTCCGGCTGATTATACCAGCCAAAGTTGAAATGCGGGCGAACGCTCATCTGTCGTATAGCAATGCGTTGGGTAAACCCGCGGAACAATTCGCGCTGAAAATTTAACCGCGACTCATCAAAGTAATAGCCTCGTCTATAGATGCCCCACTTCTGTGCAGCTAGAAATATAAAGTTGTCGGCAAGCGCCTCGTCATCCACCCCTACCCGACCAATATCGCTACGCGTTCGGAAGCTGATTGTTGTCCATTTGTCTTTCGAAAAGATATACTGTGCTGATGCTGCATATTTCAGCTTCTCGTCCTTAAAACCATACCCCAGCTGCCCCCTGAAAACCCATTTGTTACTGAAGTCGATGCTGGTTTTAAAACCAGCCTGCAGACGAAATCCTTCAATGTTGTTTACAGCAAATACGCCGATGTACGGCCCTATATATAGTTTGCCAGCATCATAATAACCATTTACAAAAATCTTAATGATATCGATATACGTTTTCACGGCCGGTATAGTCTGCAGTGTATCGATCATTTTATAGACGTTTTTCTCTGTTTCGGTAAGCGGCTCGTGTCGCAGTGTATCCCAGTACTCCTCCTGTTCATTCATGCGCGCATCTTCTTCCATCACAATGGTGTGATCGTAAAAAGTAGGTTCGTGTACCTTGTTCAATACAAAGTTCTTGTTGGAAGTGTAGAACTTGGCCAGCATACCGGCTGATGTATTGGTGAGCTCGCTTACATCGATCAGTATTCGATTCTTCACCGGCAACCATGGCCCTTCGGATGTTTTCTCCAGTTCTTGCTGGATTTTTATTTTCTCTACAAAGTTGAGATTGGCCTGCTTGTTTACCGTTACATCAATTTGCTTGAGTGCATACTCATTTTTAGTGATCCATATCGTGCCGTTAAAGGCCAGATCTTGCGGACTCTTTGGCGTAAAGTCCAGGCGATAGCAATAATCATCGCCGATATATACACTGTCGGTAAGATCATAATCATAGTACAGGCGCCAGCCATCGGCTATAGGCGACACAAAATATTTGGTAACGATCTCTATCCAGTTCTGATAAAAATTATACTCCTGAAACGATGAGCCCACCAGTTGTGTGACAAGTGTACCATCTTGTATACCGATGCCGTTTACCTTCGACTTCAGAATATTTTCATACCGTGCCTGCGGATTCTCACGGTAGTAAAATTTCGATATGCTTTCGGAGATAAAGATTGGCAAAATCGGTTTGCCATCTTCACCGGCCATACGGTCGACACTATCCAACACCTGTGTGATCTTCTTGATGATCTTACGCTCGCGGAATTTATCGGTGATGTTGTCTACATCAATTTCTACCTTTGTATAGGTATCGTACTCGTATGTAGCGAGCCTTCGTTTATCGTTCTTATTTTTACTGCGCATCACGTTACGCAGTATAGCATACGCAGGATTTTCCCCCGCATTAATCACAATCTCCTGCAGTTGTGTGGCATCTTCACCCAACTGAAAATTCACGATCTGTGTACCGCCTTTCGGCACTGCTTTCTTACGTGGTTTATAGCCGATATAGGAAGCAACAATGGTATCGCCCGGTGCATCGGTGTGGATGGTATAATTACCATTGAAGTCGGTTGTAGTGCCAATGGCTGTACCCTGGTAGATAACGTTTACAAAAGGTATAGGATCGCCCGAGTTCGCATCCGTGATCTTTCCTTTCACTACTGTGTCTTGCGCAAAGCAGTAACTTCCCAGAAACAGGAAGAATATAAAATGATACAGGCTGATGTGATCTGGAAATATCGGGGGTTGATCTGTGCGCACACGTGCAGGTTTAATACAAAAATAATTAATCCTGTTTACCTCGAAAAGCATGGCACCGGCAACTCAGCTATTCAATTGCTCCTTTTGTCCCAAATGTCGTGGAACTGTCTTTAGCACATATAAATCGAGCACAGCTTTGGTGCGGGCCAGGTATTCGCGCAGACGAACGCGTACGGAATATTCAAAATCAGGTTCTTCGGCCACCATGGCCACGGCATCCAGGTTATAATACTGGCTGATGAACAGTGCACGGTAACTATGAAAGGGCTGCGTAATGATAGTAATTTTATCTTGCCCGAATATCTTCTGACTACGGACGATCGAATCAAGTGTACGAAGACCAGCATAATCAAGCGTGATAGCAGAATCAGGCACACCTAATTTCATCAGCGCTTTGCGCATGGCTGCGGGCTCGTTATAGTATCGTGAACTGTTATCGCCACTCAGAATGAAGTGATCGATTTTACCAAGCCTGAAAAGCATCGCTGCTGTTTCCATTCTCTTTTCGAAAAAGGGATTGGCTTTGCCGCCGGCAAGTTTATTACTCGTTCCTAAAACCAACGCCACACGGTGTGCCGGCAACTGGCTGATGTCATCGTATACTTTATCTTTTGTACTTTGTACGATCCAGACATTGCATGCAATCAGGAATGACACGAACAGTACAACGGTTGTAATTGCAATTCTCTTCAGCCAGCGCATCTTGATAGACATTGGAATCAAAACTACTGAATAGTTCTCAGAAATTCGCGCTCGATCAAATCAGATCGCTTTACTATTTTTCTAAACCAGTTGAGACGAATCATATTCTTTTCTTCTTCGGGTAATCCGAAATCCATTGCAGATGCATGTAGCCTGGTAATAAGTGTATTGAGGCAGATAGCAACACTCACCGAGATATTCAGACTCTCGGTAAAGCCATACATCGGTATCCTTATTTTCTGGTCTGCATGTTGCATTGCATACGAAGAAACACCGCGCAGCTCGTTGCCAAAGAGTAATGCCACTTTCGATTCAGTAACATCTACATCGTGGATCGACATGCCGTCTTCATCCGGATCGGCTACCAGTATTTTATATCCCTGCTCATGAAGTTTACGAAAGCACTCTTCTACATTGTTGTTATCGCGCGTGCGGTAGCGGTGAAGCTCCATCCACTTGTTGGCACCTTTCAGCACTCTGCGGTTGATCTCATACTTGCTGATCATCTCAATGATGTGAATGTCCTGCAGCCCCATACATTCGCATGTGCGTATCACGGCACTGGCGTTCTGCGACTGAAATATATCTTCCAGCACAACTGTAACGTGATGCGTACGGTTGCTCAAAACCTTTTCAACAAATTCCTTTTTATGATCGGATACAAACTGAGAGAGATGATGCAGTACTTTGAGTTCCTTGTCAGTCATTGCGTGATTAAAGCGGAAAGCTACGGGCTTACGGGGTTAAAGACAACTTTTCTGACTGTGCTATATTCTATACTATCGTTGTGCACGTATCCATTCTTCAATTAACGCTACGCCTTCTTTATGCACTTGCTCGCGGCCAATCTCGGGCATCGCTATGGCAGGATCGTTCGTTTTCATACGAAAGACCATAATCGATCGCTGTGGTTCGCCGGGAAGAATATCAAATTGAAGATCACCCGCGCCACGTCCGGCTGCTATAGGTGTCTTTCGTATCCCTAAATGTGCTGCATCTTTTTCATATATATCCAGGAACAGCCCCGATGTGTTGGCCGGGCCATGCCGGCTGTGGCAATGTGCACAGTTTGCATCCAGGTATGCACGTGCACGCTGATCGATGCTGCCGGTAGATGGATTATCCCACACCGCGAGCCTGGGTATAGCAGCCGATTGTGGTAAACCTGTGAGCCACCCTATACGCTGCCAGTGTCCCAATTGATTTTCGTTGCCTGAAGTATAGCTGAAATCCGCATTTAACTGCCGGGCGGATGTACCGATAGGCATCATTTTCTGACTACGGATGTGGCAGCCTTTGCATTGATTTTTATTCGGTATAGCGTACTGCGTGGTGATCTTCTTTCCATGCTTGTCGATATAGGAGATCGTTCGCGTTTCGGCTGCAGGATCGTAAAACGCTTCCGTCTGTTCATCGTTCCAACGGTAAGGCCATGCTTCCCATCCGTTCTCCAGATGAACGAGCAATCGTGTTTCCAACAGCTGTCGGCCCTTGTCAGGTTTTCTGAAATCCAGCGGATAATAAAAATTTTTGATGAGTACAGTACCTACCGGGAAATCAAAAACAATGGAGTCGTTGTAGGGTATCTTCTCTCCTTCCGGCAACCGGATGAAACGAAGTTTCTCAGCATAATTACTGAACAATGGCGTGTTCAGTGCATACGGTATAACGCCATCTGCAGGCTTTAGGTCCGCTAATGTGCCCGTAAAGAAATTATACTCCGAAAGTTTCTCTTTGCGGACAACATGCGTATCGCTTGCTCTGAACGACAGTATCATCATCAGTGCCAGCACTCCCAACATCCCCGCGAGCCATCCTTTCATATATAGTCTCATTTTCTTGTCAACACCACAGGACTGATAGGCTGCTGTTCGCACTCATACGGTTTTATATCGCGCGACTTGTTCTTGAATCCATTACCGGCATCGATATTCACAAAAGTACCGTTGGTATTGTTCTTCACACAGATGTTTCGGTCTTTCATGTTGGGGTCTGCAATACCATCAAAGAGTATATGTGGAACGTTCTTGCCAAAGCGTAATTTGAATTTATACATCTTGCCCATGCGTCCCTTGCTGGTTGCTTTTACGTTGGGGCGCTCATAGTAATTATCGTGGATATAGATGTTGGATGGAAACGGCTTGTATGTTTTATCGTTAATCGGATTCTCGGTAATATAGTAGCTCACAATGGCAGTGCCCGCTGAAATGTTATTAACAATCTTATTCTCGAATGCCTCCACATTACGTGTAGCCAGAATCATAAGCCCTGTACCTTGCGGCACTTTGCCTACCGTATTTCCTTTCGGCGCAAAGTTGATGTGGTTATTATCATGAATATGATTCTTGAATACCCGCACATAACCACCTTCTTTTTGAATGAGATCAGGTAAGTCAAACACCAATATACCACCGGTGTTGTTGTAGGCTTCGTTCTCAAACACATCGGCATACAGTGAGTTTTCGATTTCAATACCTGCTACGTTCTGATACGCTTTCGAGTTCTTTACAATAATGTACTTTGACTGGCCTACATATATACCGGCATCGCTGGCACCTACAGCAATGCAGTTATCGATGAGTACATTGGTGCATTGCACCGGATATAATCCATAGCCACCATTATCGGCACGACCACCGTTTGTCCATTCGGCTTTTACATTTTTAAATGTTATACCATCCACCAGTTGCGTCTTTACACCATCGCCTTTGGTATTCTGCACAGTGAGATCCTGCACGATGATATTGGAAGCATTTGTAACTTTTATACCTTCTGCGCCGGTTATTTGCCCCATAAAATTCAGAATAGTCTTATCCATACCTGCGCCTTTTATGGTAACGTCCTTCTTGCCATCCAGCCACAGGCTTGCATCAAATTGAAAACGCCCTTCCGGCAATTCAATCACCGCACCATTCTCTGCATCGATAAATTGTGTTTGTATCTTCTTCTGAATTTCTTTTTGCGCCCATACCAGAACGGATATGCTGCACAATAAAATTGTGAGGAGGGTTCTCATAACAACTTGGTGGTTTTTATTAAAGATAGTGAAGAATGCGTAATGCAAAAAGCTGAAGGCCGAAAGCTGAAAGTTTAAAGCGGTGGTTCAACATTTAAGAATTCAGGTTCAATGTTGTATGGAAGTGGTCTATAATAAAAAAGCAGAAAGCTTCTTCAACTTTCTGCTTTTGCTTTATGCTTTTAGCTTTACACTTTCAGCTTAATTTCGCTTTCCCAGTTCATCACGAATTTTTGCTGCACGTTCGTAATCTTCTTTATCGATGGCTTCCTTGAGCAGCTCGTTGAGACGATCTACTGTATAGTTTTTGAAGTCATCTTTACGTATTGCTTCTTTCTTTACTTTAGCTTTTTCGATCTTCGGTTCCGGCTTATCCTCCTCTGCTTCATCGGTGAGTACTATACCGGCTTCAGCCAAAATGTTTTCGTAGGTATAAATGGGAGAATCAAAGCG
>NZ_DAIQRQ010000059.1:0-15059 GCF_036786105.1 Ohtaekwangia sp. | reverse complement strand
ATCTTTTCAATTTCAATGGCAATTGCCTGCGCCTCGAACATGCCTATAATAATGGGTAGCCTTCTGTTCCCTTCCGTTTCCCCGAGTACGAGTGCAAACGACCCTGTGGTTGACTGACTGGACGACAAGCCTAATATTTCAAGTTTGATTTTTTTCACGCTGCTATCTCTCTTCTGCGTTTGTAATACAACTTACACAAATCACCTGACTACGCATTGCTTCGCTACAATTATTTTGCGGCTTTTAAAGCAGCCGTCAGTTTAGGGACAACGTCAAAAGCATCTCCTACGATTCCGTAATCAGCAGCCTTAAAAAATGGTGCATCGGCATCTTTATTAATCACAACAATGTATTTTGAAGAGTTTACACCTGCCAGATGCTGAATTGCCCCCGAAATTCCCACAGCAATATAAAGCTGGGGAGCCACTTTCACACCTGTCTGGCCCACGTGTTCGTGGTGAGGTCTCCATCCCATATCCGATACCGGCTTACTGCAGCCCGTTGCTGCATGCAATGTTTTGGCAAGTTCTTCCAGAATGCCCCAGTGTTCAGGACCTTTCATACCGCGGCCTCCGGATACAACAATGTTTGCTTCCGGCAACAATACTTCTCCGGTAGCCTTTTCAGACGAGAGTATCTTCACCGCGAAGTCTGCGTCTGATAATGAAACGGTATACGGTGTAACCGAAACAGTGCTGCCTACTTCTTTTGCTTCCGCTGCATTCTTCTTGAGGGCAATCACTTTCTTAGCCTTCTGCAAGGCTACGTTGGCAAATGCTTTACCGGTATAAATGCTGCGCTTTACTACAAAGCCCGCAGAAGTATCAGGCAGTTCAGTAACATTGGTCGCGAGGCTCGCTCCTATTTTAGCGGCCACGCGTGCTGCTACCGGTGTACCCAGCGATGAGTTTGCCAGCACGAGTATATCTGCACCTTCATCCTGCAGTGCTTTCTCTAATACAGCAGCGTATGCCTGGATGATTCCCTGGTTCAGTTTGTCATCGGCTGCGTGCAGTACTTTTTGTGCTCCGTATTTTCCAAGAGCTTCGAGCTCTGCTTTATCAACAGTACCGAGTGCTATAGCAGTTACCGGGCCGCCCATGGCATGTGCGTATGAAACAGCTTCCAGTGATGTTTTCTTTATTTGTCCTTCTGCGCTTTCAACAAAAACGAGTATTGACATGTGCTTGGTTGTTTAAAATGGATGGATCGGTTGATCGGATTACAGTACTTTCGCCTCATTCTTTAATAATGTAACAAGCTCGGCTACATTATCGGCTGATATCATTTTAACAGCACCTTTGGGCGGTGGCAATTCAAACTTCTGAAGTTTAACACCACTGTCTACTGCTTTAGGTTCTACTACTTTCAACGGCTTGGTGCGTGCAGACATGATACCGCGCATGTTGGGTATCTTCCACTCTGCTATAGGTTCCTGGCATCCGGCCACGAAAGGAAGATTTACTTCCAGCGATTCTTTACCACCTTCGATCTCGCGCGCAAGTTTCGCTTGGGTGTCTTCTATATCCAGTTTCATTACGGGTGATACAGAGGGTATACCCAGCATCTCACCTACTATACCATGCACTACTCCACTATTATAGTCGATGGACTCGCGCCCCATGAGAATAAGATCATAGCCTACCGATTTGGCATGCTCTGCGATCTGCGCGGCAACAAAGAATGAATCGGTTGGTTCCGCATTCACACGTATAGCATCGTCTGCTCCAATCGCCAACGCTTTGCGAATGGTAGGTTCAGTATCAGCAGTACCAACATTAAGCACCGTTACTGTTGTGCCGGCATTGGCCTCTTTGATCTCGATAGCGCGGGCCAATGCATAATCATCGTACGGGCCGATGATGAACTGGACACCAGCAGGATCAAACTTGGTATTGTTATCAGTAAAATTGATTTTGGATGTGGTATCCGGAACGTGGGTTATACAAACTAAAATCTTCATCTCGCTCTAAATCAATAAGTTCGAAAGTGGTTTTTGGAAACAGGGCTCAAGATACAAAAAACCGGATACCCAATACTAAAATTTTGAAATTTCAGAACACCGTCATGTTATCATCGTGAAGACAACCTCTAAAAAATTATATGCCCGTATACCAACAACAGGTATGGTAATAATATTTATGTTTAAGCGCTGATAGAAGGTAGCAAATATACCATGAACCGACTTGACCAACTCCGGCAATTTATGAACGATGATCCGGATGATCCTTTCAACCGCTATGCCCTTGCACTGGAATATATAAAGTCTGATACCACGCAAGCTGCAGCGTTGTTTGATGAGCTGATGCAAAAACATCCCGACTACCTGCCTACATATTATCATGCCGGTAATCTCTTCGAAGCACTGGGCAACCGCGATAAAGCCATTGATATACTTCAAAAAGGAATTACGCTGGCGCAACAACAACGGGAGTTCAAAGCCCTGCGCGAGTTGCAATCCGTGTTGAGTGAGCTGCTATATGATTAAATAGCCCGCCGGAGATTAACGGTTATCCGTTACAGGTTAACCGTTATTCGTGGGTGCACTCTCATGAATAGCGTTTTTTTGTTTCCCACAGAATTCACAGATTGGCACGGATTAATGCAAAAATCCCAGAATTAAGAAGAACGCTATCGATTACCAGTTAATCGTAATACATATTGAACATTGAACATCGAACAAGGAATATCGATTAACGAATGCCGAAGTAAAGGCAAACTCTAACACACACCTCTGGTTGCTGGCAGGTCGTAGCCAGAAGCCAATTAACAGCTATCTCAAAATCGAGATTCGCTTCATCACCACCTGATCCTCCCAATGAATGCGCAATATATATATACCAGCAGCCAATGACGTAACGTCAATTGATTGGGATGGAGATTTTTTGGAAAACGACAAGTCGACTGTCAGCAGCAATTGGCCTTTGGTGGAGATGAACTGCGCTTCACAAGAGGTGATCTCTGCTGTACTGAATGGTTTTATTGAAACTATATTTTCTGTTACGGGATTCGGATATACTGCCATCGGATTCTCGCGCAGCGACTTCAACAACGACTCAACCGTTTCATAATTAGGGATGCCGTAACCCAGCAAATTGTCGGGCGACTTTGCCTGCGATCCGGAAGCGCGAATCACATTCAGTACTTCTTTATTGGTAAGCGATGGATAGTGCTGCCAGACACCTGTTACCAAACTCGTAATGATTGGTGCGGACAGCGATGTTCCGGAGACTGTACCAATAGAACCATTGGTAAGTATAACAACCGTATTAAAGCCCATCGCCGCAACATCAGGCTTTATAACACCCTTTATACCGGGACCTTTCGAACTGAAAGCAACGCGCGCTCCTGCGCTGGTAACCGCGGCTACGGCAAGTACGTCAACAGCGTCTGCCGGTGTGGTGATGATCTGCCAGGCTGAAGCACCTTCGTTTCCGGCACTGCATACAATCACAATACCTCTGTCGGCCGCCCATTGTGCGGCATGTGCCGCTACCGTTGTCTTGCCGTCCATGGCAGACTTGGGGTAATCCATCGAAGCATCATCAAATGTATTATAGCCTAGCGATGAACTGATTACATCTACTCCGGCACTATCGGCACGCTCGGCTGCAAAGAGCCAGTTATATTCCTCAATGCGATACTCCGTGCTTACATCTTCGGTAACGTATAGCTGATAGTCTGCCTTGTATGCGCCACCGGTAAATGTACCTTCCTGATACGCCGCGATCACTGAAAATACTTCAGCTCCATGCTCATCGTATTGAAATATATCTTTGGTATTATATACAAAGTCGTGCGATACCTGCAGGTCGATTCTGCTCTCCGAAAAGATCGGCTGAAAGGGAGCATTTACATCTACACCTTCAAAGCCGCTGTCAAAAATGCCGATGATCATGCCTTCGCCCCGAAATCCCGCAGTATGCATCTGGTCTATACCCACCATGTGAAGCTGTGGTGTGGTAACATCCTGCGATGTACGGGAGGTCTCCTGGCTTGCCTCCACCCTGCCGCCACCGAGCAGCTTAGCGCCCGGAGCTACCAGTTCGGTATGATCTACAAACGGCAATGCCTGCACGGTGGTGATCAGCGATGCATCGCATTGAATCAGTACACCGTTATACCAGCGTGTTCTGTAGTATACATTGGCCCCGGTTTCACGCACAGCTTGTACGTATTCTTCATCGACCGGTAAATCCTGTTCGGTAATTTCTATACCTTGCTGCACTCTGCGATCGATAGCACGCTGAGAAAGAAATGCCGAAGGATTGGTAATAGAATAGGATGTGCCTGCTTTGTCTGTAAAGAAAACCATATACCGGTTTACCTGTGCGAACGATATGGTTGTGATCAGCCAGCCAGTGACCATCAATACTGCCCTACTCCACACCATACATATTGATTGTCTGCTTGTAAATAACACCACTCTCTACTTGTTGTTTTCCAAGGCAATTGTCTTGCGTGCAATAATGCAGTTGCGTGGTTTCTTTGTACACCAGGCCTACCGCTGCAGCATATACTTCCTTGCGCTGATCAAGGTAAACAATATAGTCCTGGTTATCATTCTGGTTAACGATGATGCAGTCGTTGAAGGTCTTGTTGTTATAGGTTTGGGTACTTTTTACATCGGTTATTTCATACTCATCTTCACCCATGGTGTTATAAAGATTACCATTCCAGGTTGATCCTTTCGCTACCGGGAATTTCAATTCTACATACGCTATATTTTCTTCATTCATCACCACTTCGCGTGAGTTGCTTCGCACCGACCAGGTATCGATATAATTCCAGGGGTCAATGTCTGTATTGCGCCTGCTGCGGTGAATCACGAATGTGCTATCGCCCTCGGCGCTTAAAAATTTATCGATAATGGCTACTTTCAACTGATAGTTCAATGTGGTGGGCTGGCTTAATGTGTAGGTGGTTTCAGTTATATCGTATACCTGGTATGCACCCACCGATGCGGGAAAGTATTTCTTTCCGTAATCGGATGCTTTCGTATCATCGGATGAATCGCAGGATACCTGACTCGCAACGGTGACTAAAATTAAAAATCTAAGAAAATGCTTCACTGATTAACCAATTTTATTTAAATCCGCGCTCGAAATGGAACGTAAACAGCCCAAAGGTATTTTTTCCCGGGCATTAAAGCTATGGCATTAAAGACATTCGTAAAAGTAGGCAGCATAACAAATCTGAGTGATGCCCGGTATTGTGCCGGCATGGGAGTCGATTTATTGGGATTCAGGGTGGTTGCCGGACAAGACAATCACATCACTGCAAAACAATTTCAGGAGATACGCGGATGGGTTACCGGGCCCAAGATCGTTGCCGAAGTATACGGTTTAACACATGTCGATCAACTGACCGATATCATTGAAAATTACCGCCCTGATTTTCTCGAACTCGGTAAAAAAGAGCTGCAGATATTAAACGGCCATACGGCATTGCCCTTTATTCTCTCGCTCGACTCGGGCGAAACACTCAATTCGAAAGAGGCTGAACCTGCTTTTATACTGGTACGCGAACGCACCGACCTGCCACAACTTGGCAACGAACATGAAATTCTGCTCACAGTAGAATCCATCGAAAACGTTCAACGTATCGATCAGCAATATATACACGGTATAGCGCTCAGCGGCAGCGCAGAGATCAAGCCCGGGCTGAAACACTACAATGAGCTTTCGGAGATTTTGGAAATGCTGGAAGAGGAAAATTAGCTGCTAGCTTCAAGTTGCCAGACGTGTGAGCTAGAGGGTGGGTGTGCATGCTATACCTTCAGACTTTCTGTATTCCTGGCTTTTAAGTTGCAATCCTGTGAGATATTTAAGTCCGTTATCCGTTAACGCGTAACGGATAACGGTTATCCAAAAGTTACGGTTTCAGTCTCGTATACGTTTCGATGATCTCGCGCTTTACGCCGGCTTCGGGCACGTCTTCTTCTCCGCGCTGCACCAATGTATCATCTTTGACGGTTACGGTAAAATTGAAAGATTTATCTTCCCATTCACGAAGGTTACAGTATTCAAGATGTTCCGTGTACTGATCTCCCGTAAGGGTATATTTACCTCCTCCCGATATATACATGGCGGACGAATCTTTACCATGATTGAGGTCGTGGTTCAGAAAGGCAAAATGCGTTTCGTTGATGATCTTGATCATCCGCTGATTCTTCTGATAATCGGTGTGGGTGGTATCACCTTTCTGGATGGCAACACCCGAAACCAGTAGCCAGGTTCCGATCAAATTGTCAGGTGATTTTTTTTCTGCAACAGGAGCTTTACGTTCGCAGGCAACGAGTGTCATGATAACCATGGCACATATCATTTTTACATTCATAGTTGGGTTGTGATTGATTATAATTCCCCAATATAAAAAATCTGGCGAAGATTGGCTGATCCCGGTAATTTACTTTTCTTGAATTGATACCCATCAGCGTGTATCGAACCGGTAGTGGTTATCTCCAGTTCGCTGGATCAGGTTGATGCCAAGCTTCTTTTTCAGATTCTGAATGTATACATCGATCGATGTATCAAAAAGATATATTTCGGAGCCCCAGATATTTTGCAGCAGGTTTTCATGCGAGATTACTTTACTGGGATTCTGTGCAAAGAAGAAGAGTAATTCGAATTCAGGTTTGCTCAGTGTGATCTCGTCATCACCGATGTGCACGGAATTCGACTTTCGGTGAATTTTAAGATTGCCGACTTTAAGCTCTGCGATGCTTTTACGGATAACGAACTTTCTTTTAAGAACGGTAGTAACTTTATAAGTCAACGCACGAAGACCGATCACTTTCTCGATATAGTCATCGCCGCCGGTGTCAAGTGCTGCTTCGTGGTAGTAGTTTTCTGATTTTGCAGTAAGGAAGAAAATATAGGTATCTTCAAAACGCTTCATGCTGCGAAGCTCACGGCATATTTCAATACCGTTTGGATGCGGCATCATAATATCGAGTATAATCAGGTCGGGAGAAAAAGATTTGGCAACGGCTACTGCATCCTGACTTTCGTCTATCGTTTTTACGGTGTAGCCTTCCCGTTCAAGATTGTATTCAAGCAACTCCAGGATGTCTTTATCGTCATCGACCACCAATACCCTGAAATGTTTTTTATCCCCCATAACTTTTTGATTGGGGAAAATTACCTGATCCAGATTACCCGATCTTTATACGTGCATTATGAAGGAATGAATTTTTGAACGTTGCAACGGCTGCTATATTTCTTATCGAATGAACACAGAACCATTCCGGTTGAGTGCATCCGATAGCCAGTGAGGATTGATCAGTGCCATATCTGCCGGGATAGTATCAACCGAAAAAAACTTTAGCTCCTGCGTTTCACTATTGGAAAAATGCAATGCCAGCGGCTCCAATAGTCGTACTTCAAAATATGAAGTTACATATTGTACCACGCGGTCGTGGTATACATAGGTTGAGGACCCCGGCGTGGAATATATCCCTATAAATCGTACGATCTCGGCTGCTACATTCGCTTCTTCCCTGATCTCACGAAGTATAGCTTCCTGTACGGTTTCGCCAAACTCTACATGGCCTGATATAACACACCACTGGTTTACATCCTTGCGCTTTTGCAGCAGTATCTCGCCTTGTTCATTAAAGATCGCTGCAGCCACAGATGGCAATATCTGTTTCGGGCTTTCCATCCCGCTAATTTACTGTCTGCCCAGCTTTACTGCACGGCTTACTGCTTCGGCCGTGATGTTTTCATATTGAACGGAAACGCGCTTATCGGTTTCGAGCCACTCTATGATCTTTTCCAGGTTCTTCTTGCGCATTTTTTTCAACACAGGTACCCCCAATTGCTTGAGTGATGCCGCATTATAGTGCTGTTCGAGCTGCGATTTCATAGGCACTACCAGTAGTTTTTTACCGAGATACAACGCTTCGGCTGGTGTTTCAAACCCTGCACCACACAACACACCTTTTGCTGACGTCATGCTCTCAGCAAATTCATCTTTGTTTACCGGGTAAACAGAAAGTTTGCCGATGTGGTACGGTTTCTTGGCGTGCTTGGAAAATACATGCCACTTTATCTGCGGAATCTTGGCCAGCAAAGGCACCAGTTTTTTGTCATCGTATGAAGGCAGATATACTGTGTAATGATCCTTCTCTACTGCTTTACTTTCGCGCACTGCCCTGCGAATAACCGGAGTATAAATATTCTTGTCGTATTGCTCAAAGTGGAAAGAAACGTATTTATCAACCGGGGCATAGTTATGCAACACCCACTCACCTACCGGATCAATCTTCTTCGGCGTTGGCACTTTAGACGACAATAATGCTGACTGATGACTAAGTCCTACACAAGGAATTTCGCGCTTGCGGCAGGCCCAGGCTGTGATTGGCTCGAAGTCGTTGATCACCAGATCATACTTCTCTACCGGAAATTTCTTGATCTCTTTATATACTTCCTTGGAGCTGTTGTGCTTGAAGGTTCTCAGAAAATCGATGCCTCCGCTTTTTCCGAAGTAAAAACTTAGTCCTTTGGATTTATACTTTACCGCATACGGCAGCTTGATATCAGCTTGTGCTCCGCTTACAAATAAATCAAGGTCGCCATACTCCTGGAGGATCGGAACGATGTCTTCAGCGCGTGCCAGGTGTCCGTTGCCTGTACCCTGAATAGCAAATAGGATTTTCACTTCTTAACTGTTAAAAATTCATTGACAAGGTCGCGAAAAATTTCATCGTTGTCGAGCCTGTCACCTCTAAATCGCTTCGGTAATTTTACAGATTGTGCTATTTTATCTTCTGCATAACGGTAAATGCGCCATTGAGTGCCGTCATATTCGAGGCATGAGAGGTTTTCAATCCAATCGCCAGAGTTCAGGTACATCACAGAACCTTTCTCGGTTTCAATCTTTTTTATCTCCGGGTGGTGTATATGCCCACACACCACATAGTCATATCCATTATCGATCGCTATATCTGCTGCAGTCTTTTCAAAGTCGTTGATAAACTTCACTGCCGATTTCACACTATCCTTTACACGTTTGGAGAGCGATATCTTTTCTCGTCCCACGCGCGCAAGGCACCAGTTCACAAATGTGTTGATAAGAATAAGCGTATCGTAACCAATGGCTCCCAGCTTGGCCAACCACTTGGAATACTGCATGGTAACATCAAATACATCACCATGAAATATCCAGGCCCGCTGACCATTAAGCTTGAGTGTAATTTTATTATCGATGATAAAAGAGCCGAGCCGAAAACCAGCAAACTTCCGCAGCATTTCATCGTGATTACCGGTAAGGTATATCACCTTCGTGTTTTTCGCCATCAGCCCCATGATATGCTTTATCACCTGCATGTGCGACTTAGGCCAATATCGTTTGCTGAATTGCCACATGTCGATAATGTCGCCATTGAGGATCAGCTTTTTAGGCTTGATAGTCTTGAGATAACGCAGCAATTCTTCTGCATGACAGCCGTAGGTGCCCAGGTGAATGTCTGATAAAATGACGAGCTCCAGCTCCCGTTTCTTTTTCTTGCCCATGGTTAAAAATAATGATTCCCCAAGACACTAAAGCCTCTCGGGGAATCCCCAAACCTATGAAGAAGTTCTTTACACCAAAGGTAAAGGGCAATTGTGAAGAGGGATGTTTATCGTTGTTATCAAATCGTTAATAAAGTTAGCTGCGGGTTTTGAGCCATGAGCTTCGAGAAGTTACTGGCTACTAGCAGCCGGCCACTAGATGCGTGGGTGACGAGTGTGTTGATGCAATCAGCGATACCACACAACTACCAGTAGCCATTAGCTTGAAGCCAGCAGCTCTATACATGCGTCTCGCAGCTCACCGCTATCAGCTCGCAGCTATTTATTTCCCCAGCAGCTCACGCTTGCGTTCGCAGCGGCGAATGGAATCTGCCGCGGTCTCGATGCTCTTGGCATCGAATGAATTTTGTATGTGCAGGCGGAAGTAATGAATGGCATCGTCAAATTTACCCTGGGCTTCGCGCAGCAAGCCGTATTCATTGTAGACGGTGGCATAGCTTATACCGGGTACTTTAATTGCCAGTTCCAGCACTTGTTCCAACTCGGCATGTCTGCGCAGGGTCGACAAACAATAGCAGTAATTATAGTATGCGGCCGGATATTCGGGAGCAAACTTGATGGCCAGGCGATAATGCTCTTCTGCACGGTTATAGTTCTTGAACTTCGTTTCGAAAAGCCAACCAAGATGGTTATGGGCTTTGCCGAAATCCGGAGCTTCAGCAAGAATTTCTTCCAGCAAATGTGCTGCTTCACTCAGGCGTCCTTCGCTGATCATCCGGTCAGCACTGAGAAATTTTTCTTCGAGGTAAAAATTAGCAGAGTCACTCATAGCAGAAAGTTAGCATTTAAAAATGAAAACGAAGGTACTTGATTGTTTCTCCTTTGGCTGCAAACGCTTCTTCGTAACGGGTCTTGATATCAAAACATTCGGGGCGAAGTTCTGATGCATATATATCACTGGTATATTTCAGGTCAGCTATATCGGTGCGCTGTTGCGTTTCTTCCAACGTATATTCATAGAGAATGGTGTTATCGGTTTTCAATCGCACATAACCACCAGGCCTGAGCAACCGCTTATATATCTCCATAAACCGCGGACTGGTAAGTCTGCGCTTGATATCGCGCTTCGTGGGTCGCGGGTCCGGAAATGTAAGCCATATTTCGTCCAATTCTCCCGGCTCAAAGAAGTTTTCAATCATCAGAATGTGTGTGCGAAGAAAAGCCACGTTCGTGAGATTCTCTTCCACTGCCACCGTACTTCCCTTCCAGATGCGTTCTCCTTTTACATCCACACCGATGTAGTTGCGATCGGGAAAAAGCCGGCCAAGGCCCACTGAGTATTCCCCGCGGCCGCAGGCCAACTCTACGGTTATAGGGCGATCGTTTCTGAAATGTTCTTTGCGCCAGTTTCCTTTAATGGTTTTGTAGATCGGCTTGGTAGGTTCTATTACATTACCGCGTTCTTCAATAATCTTGAAGCGTTCAAGCTTGCGTTTCACTCTGTATGTTATTTCTGATTTTTAATTCTCTTAAACGATGACTATGATTATTACAGTCCTTCGATCTCGGCTACCACAAAGGTACTGCCTCCAATAAAGATCATGTCTTCTGCATGCGCGTTTGCCTTCGCTTTCGCGATCGCCTCATTTACGTTGCGCACTACCTCTCCTTTCAATCCCAAAGCATGTGCCTGTGCAGCCAGCGTGTCAGCATCCAGCGCACGCGGAATATCTGCCTGGCAAAAGTAGTAGTTCGCTTCTGTTGGCAAAAGTTTCAGCACACCCGATATGTCTTTATCTTTTACCATACCGATCACCATCAGAAGTTTATGATGCGGTGTATGCCGAATCTGCTCCACCACCTGCGCAATGCCATCCAGATTATGTCCTGTATCGCATACTACTATAGGTTTTTCATGGAGTATCTGCCAGCGGCCTTTCAATCCTGTCTGTGAGGTTACTTTCTCAAGTCCATCGAGCAGCTCTTTATCGGTAATTTTCCAGCCCTGCTGTTGCAGAATGGTTACAGCTTGCAATACGCCGGGCAGGTTCTTCTTCTGATAATGGCCTCGCAATGGCAAGGCAATACGATCGAACAATACGCTGCCATCTTTTTCTACTGTCAACGTTGCTCTTCCATTTTCTAAACGTGTTGTTACCGCATAATGATCGGAAGCGAAATTCAACGCCGCTTCTTCGGCCGCAGCCTTTGCCATAAACACATGCTCTACGGCTGGTTGTCGCTCGCTTACTACCACCGGAATTTGGTGCTTGATAATGCCTGCTTTTTCGCTGGCTATCTTTTCCAACGAATCGCCCAATATATCGGTGTGATCCCATCCTATATTGGTAATGACGGAGAGCTCGGGTGTAATAACATTCGTAGAATCCAGTCTTCCTCCCAGTCCTACTTCAATCACTGCTACGTCTACCTGTTCCATAGCAAAGTAGTCGAATGCCATGGCTACTGTAATCTCAAAGAAGGAAGGTTGTATCTTCTCAATGTATGGCTGTATGCGATTGACAAAATCAACAACAAACTGTTCGGTTATCTCTTTTCCATTGAGGCGAATGCGTTCGGTAAAGGATTTCAAATGCGGAGAAGTATAAAGCCCAGTTCTATACCCAGCCGATTGGAGTATGGAAGCTATCATGTGCGAGGTGCTTCCCTTTCCATTGGTACCTGCTATGTGGATTGACTTGAACTTGTTCTGCGGATTACCCAATGCTTCACATAGGGCCCATGTATTGGTAAGGTCTTTCTTGAATGCCACCGCCCCAATGCGCTGAAACATGGGAAGGTTATTGTATAGATAGTTTAAAGCCTCCTGGTAGGTCTTGAACATGGGCGCGAAAATAACGGAAAAGTTGGTAGGTGTTAAGTGTAGTGCGCAGTCTTCGGGTATGGATGGGACGCTTCCAGTTCTTTAACAATTTTTCAAAAAATCATTTCTTTTTAACGCAAACTGGGCTAAAAAATAACCACCTAAAACGTTTTCTGTCATTTTTATTTCAAACATAAGACCATTTAAAAGGCACTTTCCAAAAAATTATCGATTTTTGATGAACGACAACCAGAATTTTACCGCCTTATGAAGAAATCTTTAATCTTTTTGCTGCTGCTTATGGGCGTCAGCGTGCTGGCCGTGTTCATGCCAGCTTTACCTAAACAGATAGTAACGGAGGGTTTGAACGGTGGAGACATCGCCTGGATGCTGGCAGCATCTGCCCTGGTGCTGCTCATGACTCCCGGTCTTGCCTTCTTTTATGGAGGTATGATTGACATGAAAAACATTACGTATACGATGTTCCAGAGCTTTATCGCTATGGGTGTAATCGGTGTACTGTGGATTGTAGTAGGTTTCAGCCTCGCATTTGGCGATTCAATAGGCGGCATCATTGGCGATCCGCGATCATTCCTGATGTTTCAGAATGTGCTGGATGGCAAGCCGTGGGCACTCGCTCCTACCATTCCGTTGGTGCTGTTCGCATTTTTCCAATTGAAGTTCGCAATCATCACACCGGCATTGATTACCGGTACATTTGCTGAACGTGTACGCTTCAAATCGTATATCATTTTCCTGGTGCTGTTCTCTCTGTTCATCTATGCACCATTGGCTCACTGGACCTGGCACCCTGACGGTTTCCTCTTTAAAATGGGTGTGCTTGACTTTGCCGGTGGTACCGTAGTGCACATGTCAGCCGGTATAGCGGCCTTGGTCGCTTCGATCTTCCTGAAGAGCAACGAAGAAAAGAAACACATCGCTCCTGCCAATATACCTTTTGTATTGCTCGGCACCGGTCTGCTGTGGTTCGGATGGTTCGGCTTCAACGCTGGCAGTGCATTAAGTGCTAACGCCTTGGCTGCATCAGCTTTCGCTACGACTAATACAGCTTCTGCTGCGGCTGGTCTTGCGTGGATTCTGTTTGATTCTGTGCGTGGCAAAAAACCTTCTGCACTTGGTTTCTGTATCGGTGCAGTAGTAGGTCTTGTGGCCATTACACCGGCAGCCGGATTTGTAACCATTCCTTCAAGCTTATTCATCGGTACGTTTGCCAGCATCATCAGCAACGTGATGGTACACTGGAAAACAACCAAAACTTCACTGGAAGATACACTCGATGTATTCCCTTGCCACGGTGTGGGGGGTGCAGTAGGTATGGTAATGACTGGCTTGCTGGCACATACATCTGTAAACGCTGCCAACACTACGGGTAACGGTCTCTTCTTTGGCGACACTACGTTGTTCTTTGTGCACATGAAAGCACTTGCTATTGTGGTAACCTTTACGTTTGTAGGCACTGGTATTATTCTGAAAATTACAGACATGATCTCCCCGCTCACCATCAGCCAGGCCAAACGTACAGTCGAGCCTGCTTATGAAGCAGATGAAAATCTGGTAGCTGACTTAAGTCAATAAGAAATACAGAAATTCAAAAAAAGCCCTGCCAATCGCGGGGCTTTTTTTATGACGTAGTAGTTCCGCAGTTTTGCATGGCAAGCGCATAAGAATTACTTTAGCTTGTAAGATTTTGTAACATGATCATACACTCCTCCTTCCCTGACTTTGTAGTTTTTCTATACGTACACTTGTCGCAGGCCGACAGCAGTTACGATCCGGCAGAGCTAGCCGCCATCAAAGGAAAGATGGCAACACTATATCCGACCGGTACCGATATTGAGCGAAAATTATATACAGCGATTCGCGAGTATAATTCATTCGACAAAGCAAAACTGGCTGACCTGTTTCAGAAAACGGTTCAGCATTTTGGCCAGGAACAGCAATTGCACCAAAACAGACTATTCGATGCCATGCACGACATCGTCCGTGCTGACGGCAAAGTGGAGCAATCCGAAACCAGGGCGCTCGAAACACTTAAACAACTGATCGATGTATCGCGGTAGGAATTTGCCTCAGAGAGCGCTGCTCACGATACCGCTGCTGATCATTCTTTCACTGGCAGCCTGCCATAAGCCAACGCATCTTTCCAACGATGGCTATTCGTGGGAAGAAGCTCCTCCTTTGGTGTTAAGAACATCGCTGAACGATAGTCTTTCTGCGAAAGCGCTTCAGCAATTGCAGTTGACAAATACACCAGGGGTTCAGGTAAAATACAACAACAGCACATACGTAAACTACTTCGAATATAAAGCCGATCGTGAATTGCTGCTTCGTACAATTGCTTCGCTGCCATTTTCACGATATGCTATGCGGGCCGATACGGTTTGTTACCGGATACCGATGAAAGACCTCGCACTCATTCGCAAGGGTATATCGGATACTGAATATGAAGCCTCCTCTTTTTTCTGGGATGCCGATGCTAACACGTTCGATATCTACGAATGCTACAAAGCTCCCATGAAACATACACTGCTGATCAGCCGAAATTCAACCACTGTTTTACATCGAATAGAATTTGTTGGATAGAATCAGCAACGCTGATAAAATTAGAAGAGGATGCTCCTGACCGGAACATCCTCTTCTATCTTATTTCTTATTTCTTATTTCTTATTTCTTATTTCTTATTTCTTATTTCTTAT
>NZ_DAIQRQ010000010.1:38397-122021 GCF_036786105.1 Ohtaekwangia sp. | reverse complement strand
GGTCATCCGGCATTGCTCGCGTTCGGTATAGACAATGAATCCGGCGATGGCAGAATATCATATTCAGAAACGGCAAGGCAACGGTATATCAAATGGCTGAGAAAAAAATACTCAACGATCGATCATCTGAATAACGCATGGGCTACACAGCGCTGGTCGCGCAGAATAGGGCAATTTGAAGAAATTGGATTCCCCGTATCGGGCTCAATTAATGGTGCACCCGAAAGAATGCTCGACTTCAGGCGTTTTGTTTCAGACGAGATCAACCAGCTTCTCTTCAAGGTTATGGATAAAGTAAACACGAATGCACCACGCGCATTGCTAAATACAAATGCATGGTACTATAGCTCATCAAAATATTTTGATTATACGCAGGTTGCATATTCAGGAAAAATGACGCGGGAAGGATGTGGCTTTTATCCGGGAGTATCACTAACTTCCAATTGGGGTCTTATCGATGCTCTGTTTGGCATAGCCCGCATACAATTTGAAAGTACAAATCCATTTTGGTGTAGTGAATTTACAACCATGACTGCTGTTCCTAACTCAATTCGAAAGTCAGCCTATGCCACACTTATGTATGGCAATCAGATGATTTGCGGCTGGACCTGGCAAAGCATGCAGGCAGGTGAAGAACAATATCTGCAGGGTATGCTCGACTGGGACGGTATACCGAACAGGAAGTACGATGAGTATAAAAAAATTGCAACCGAATTTAAGAAGATTGAAAAGTACTTTCCTTATAAACAACAAGCTGAAATAGCATTGGCGTTTTCATTTCCCAGCCAGATTGCAAGTAGTTATTTTCCGGAGCAACATCAGCAGCAGCTTCAAACTTGTTTTGATGCCATGTATTATAGAAACATGGATGCGCGTATAGTAGAAATAGCGAAAAGCCCTCTGAAATATAAAGTACTTTTCATTCCGGGCGTAGCGGTAATGGAAGAGGCCACTGCCACCAGAATACGCGAATTTGTAAAGAACGGAGGAACCATTGTGATGACCAGTAACTCGGCCATAGTAGATGAGACCGGGCAGGTATTTTCTTCAACCAGACCCGGATATTTAAATGATGTATTCGGAATACGTGTTGGAGGATTTGAAGAAACTGAAACACTTAATGAAATATCACGAAAATCATTTAAAGGCAAGCAGATGGAAGTTACCTATAAAGGAACACCCATTGTTATTGAATCTGCAAGATTCGATGTTATAGAGACGAAAGGCGCAGATGTTATTGGCAGCATTACCAGCGCAGATAAAGACTACCCGATTATCACCTCTCATAAATATGGAAAGGGGAACGCTATATATATAGGCCTTCCGGCCAAAATAAATTTGCTGAACCCGCTGGTTGAGGAGCTGATAAACGAGTTGTCTATAAAAAAAGGTCCAACTGTTCCTGGCGGTGTAATGGCACGGCAGATTGACAAAAATCACGTTCTGTATTTAAACGTAACCGGTGAGGCAAAAGAGATTCCTGTGAAAAGTAAATCACGCAGCCTTTTGCATGACAGAGACTACACCGGTAATTTTGTTCTCGCTCCTTACGAGCCTGAGTTTGTTGAAATAAATAATGGTCAATGATTAAAAGTATATATATGAAAGCTAATTCTCTACTGCTTTGTGTAACCATAATGCTTGGGTTTCAGCACGTATGTTTTTGTCAAACCAACAAGCCGGTTTTAGCTGCACAAGCTACAGATCATAAATTTGATGCCACGTGGCAATCGCTAAGGGAATACCGGGTGCCCGAATGGTTTCGTAACGCCAAGTTTGGAATATGGGCACACTGGGGGCCGCAATGCCAGCCAGAACAAGGCGACTGGTATGCAAGGGGTATGTATGAAGAGGGCAGCGATCAGTATAAATGGCACGTTGCCAATTATGGGCATCCTTCCAAAGCTGGTTTCAAAGAAGTGATCAACGACTGGAAAGCGGAAAACTGGGATCCTGAAAAGCTGGTAGCACTTTACAAACGCACAGGTGCACAATACTTCTTTGCCATGGCCAACCATCATGATAATTTAGACTTGTGGGACAGTAAATATCAGTCATGGAATTCTGTGCGCGTTGGACCGAAGAAAGATATTATTGCCGGATGGGCGCGGGCTGCTAAAAACAATAATCTTCCGTTCGGGTTAAGTATACATGCTTCACACGCCTGGATGTGGTATGAACCATCGCAAGGTTCTGATAAAAACGGTCCGTTCAAAGGAGTTCCCTACGATGGTAAACTTACCAGGGAGGATGGCAAGGGCACCTGGTGGGAAGGGCTCGATCCGCAAGAACTCTACGCGCAAAACCATGCTTTAAGTGTAGGCTGGCAATGGGACTGGGGCCAGGGCATATCTGTTCCATCACCTGAATACTGTACTAAATTTTACAACAGGGTTATTGATCTGATCGACCGATTTAATCCGGACTTGCTATATTTTGATGACACGGTTCTTCCCCTCTACCCGGTAAGTGATGTAGGGCTACAGATAGCAGCCTACTATTACAATCATAACCTGGCAACTCATAATGATCAGCTTAATGCAGTGCTGTTTGGGAAAATATTGAATGACGAGCAAAAAAAGTGTTTGGTGTGGGATATAGAGCGCGGTGCACCTGAGCAAATACAACCGCTTGCATGGCAAACATGCAGCTGCATTGGCCAGTGGCATTACAGACGATCGGTTTACGAAAAAAACGAGTATAAATCAGCAGCCGATGTAATACGCATGCTGATCGATATAGTGAGTAAAAATGGCAACCTGCTTCTGAATATACCGGTTCGCGGCGATGGAACAATAGATGAAAAAGAAGTAGCTATACTGGAAGATATAGCTGCATGGATGACTGTGAACGGCGAAAGCATTTTCGATACACGTCCGTGGGATATATTTGGCGAAGGTCCATCGGCGGAAGCTTCTAACCCTGTGAAAGAACAAGGTTTTAATGAGGGAAATCTCAAATACACTCCAAATGATGTTCGATTCACCAGGAAAGGAAATATTCTTTATGCTTCCGTGATGGGGGCTCCATCTGATAAAATTTTTATCAAGTCGCTTGGCAAAGGAAAAATCAGGATCAGGCGAATTGAAATGTTGGGAAGTGCAGAGAAGCTTTTGTGGAAACAAACTTCGAATGGGCTGACAATAGAAAAAATAAAAGCTCTGCCAAATAACATTGCTACAGTTTTTAAAATACAAACACAATAACAACCAACGGAAGATTGGAACACCGGACCGCTGTATATAAGCGGTATACATTCGGTGAGCCGGTATATTTCAAAACATCAGTATCATATCGTTTGAAATTATAGCTTCTGTTCAAATCCAGCACTCCATGGTACCGTCAAACCAAAAGCGTAGTATCTGGCATGTAACAGCATTTTTTTTATACATGCTGACTATCGGTTGCTTTGCCCAGGATTATCGGTTTATACATGTCGATGTACAACAGGGGCTGTCGCATAATTATGTGAAATGTATCTACAAAGACAAGACTGGCTTTGTGTGGATTGGCACCGAGTCGGGACTAAACCGCTTTGATGGTTATACTGCCACTGTGTTTCGAAACCAACCATCAGACTCTTCTTCTCTTTTTGATGATAACATTGACAAGCTCTTCGACATACCGGGTGGCAAAATGGGCGTTGGCACGTCTACTGGCCTTTGCACATATGATCCGGCAACGGAAAAATTTTCAACCGACCTTAGATTTCTCCAACACTTTTCTATTGCCGAACCCTGGAGACTAACCAATGTTGTGCACGACACTGCCGGTAACTACTGGTTTCTGTTAAGGGATAGCGGAATAATTTATTATAATGAAAAAACGGGGAAAGCAATCGCTATCAGGCATTCCGACAACGACTCCACAACAATTGCAAGCAATAATATTACCTCGCTTGTTGTGCAGAGCGATGACAGTTACTGGATTGCACATGCCAATGGAGTGATCGAAAATATAGTGTGGCGGGGCCAGCGCATGGCAGTGATAAAACGCATAACAGCCTTGCGCGCCAACTTCCCGCATAAAGACCGGTTTCACAATTGCGAGTTGATGCTGGATAACGATAAAGAACTGTGGTTTTATACGACCAGCACAAACCTTGGTGCCTTTTACCTGGATACAGATGAAAACAAGGTTTACCACCTGGGGAAGGATTCTCATCCTGTACAATTAAGCTCCGACCTGATCTCTGCCATTGTTCAGGATAACCGCGGCAACATTTGGCTTTCACATGGAAACAATGGAATAGATGTTCTGAACAAGAAAGACCTGTCGGTAAAGAATCTTTCGCATGTACCGGAGAACGACAGAACGCTAAGTCAAAATTCAGTGACTACCATGATCAAAGATAATGAGGGCGTAATCTGGGTTGGCACTTTCAAGAGAGGATTAAACTTTTACCATGAAAATACCATGAGGTTCCCGGTCTATAACCGGTACTCTAAATTACCTTTTGAGGATATAACATGTTTTGCCGAAGACAAATATGGAAATCTGTGGCTGGGTACAAACGGAGGCGGATTGATTTATTTTGACAGACAAAGCAAGAAGTTTACAGTATATAAGAATGATCCTGAAAATCCATCAAGCCTGAGCAGTAATTTTATAGTTGATTTATACCTGGACCACGAAGACAAGCTTTGGGTAGCAACATACCTGGGTGGATTAAACAGCTTTGATGGAAAGAAATTTACAAAGTATTTATACGATCCTTCTAACGCGAAAAGTATTTCAGACAATAGCGTATGGGAAATTTTTGAAGACTCGGAAGAGCAACTTTGGATTGGCACGCTGAATGGCGGTCTGAATATTTTTGACCGGAAGACAAAAACATTTAAAGAATATCTGAATCCCGATCGGATTGCACTCCGCTCAACCTATGTTTCTACCATTATAGAAGACACGGAAGGCAATATGTGGTTTGGAACTTCGCTTGGCATCGATGTGCTTATGCGGGCCACTAAAAAGATTGTTCATTTTGAACAAGACAAAAATAACCCTTCAACCATCCCTAACAATGCTATAACCTGTGCACTCAAAGATTCGAAAGGAAGAATATGGATCGGCTCACGGGGTGGGCTTAGTTTATGGCAACGTAAAAGTAACACGTTCACTAATTTTACCGAAAAGGATGGGCTGCCACATAATGTTATACTATCCATTGTTGAAGACAACACAGGAAGATTCTGGATTGGTACACCCAACGGGTTATCATGTGCCACCATCGATTCAAAAGAAGAAAGCCCAAGACTAGATTTCAAGAATTATTCGGATATAGATGGTTTACAAGGTAAACAGTTCAACGAAGATGCAGCATTGAAAACCAAAAGCGGAGAACTGGTATTTGGTGGCATCAATGGTTTTAACATCTTCAGACCAGACAATATAGGCTATAACAACAACGCGCCTCCTGTGGTTTTTACTGACTTTAAATTATTTGATCAAAGCGTTCGTCCTGGTTATAATAAAGCCGATAAGTTTACATTAACTTCAGCAATTACCACCAATCCTCCTATTGTATTAAATGCCAGTAACAACGTGTTCTCTATTCAGTTTGCAGCGCTCAATTTTATTCAATCGGCCAAGAATAAGTATAAATACAAGCTTGAAGGATTTAACGACCATTGGCTGAACGTAGATACAAAAGACAGGATTGTTACTTTTACGAATCTCGATCCGGGTGAATATATATTTCATGTCATTGCATCAAATAACGATAATATCTGGAATAACACGGGAGCGTCACTTCATATCAAAGTACTTCCTCCGTGGTGGAAATCCGAAACAGCATATATTATTTATCTGACCATTTTATTTTCAATTCTTTTACTGTCGCGCAAACTGGTTCAACAGAGAGAAAGGTTGAAGTTCGCCATCCGGCAACAGCATGAAGAGACCGCAAGAGCGCTGGAATTAGACCGGATGAAAACAAGGTTCTTTACAAATGTCAGCCATGAATTCAGAACTCCGCTTTCACTGATCATTTCTCCCCTGGAAAAACTCCGTGAACAGGCAGCTGACCCGGAACATCGTAAGCAACTCGATCTTATTCAAAGGAACGCAAAAAGGTTACTAAACCTGGTGAACCAACTTCTTGACTTTAGAAAAATGGAGGTTCACGATATCAAATTCAGGCCATCAGAAGGAGATATAATCAAATTTGTCAGGGAAACCGTTTACTCATTTTCTGACCTCTCTGAAAAGAAAGATATCAGGTTAACATTTGATTCAAACATATCGTCACTCGAAGCAATTTTCGATCATGACAAAGTGGAAAAAATACTATTTAATCTGCTTTCCAATGCTTTCAAGTTCACGATGAGTAATGGTAACATTTCGGTAACTGTACAGGTAAAAGATTCCGATGAAAACAACCTGGTTGAGATCAGAGTCAAAGATTCAGGAATTGGAATACCGCGTGAGAAACACGAATTAATATTCGAGCGTTTTTTTCAAAATGACTTACCCAACTCCATTATGAATCAGGGAAGCGGAATAGGCCTGGCGATAACAAAAGAATTTGTTCGTATACATGGCGGAAACATTTATGTTGAAAGTGAAGTTGAAAAAGGCAGCTGCTTTATTGTAGTATTGCCGCTGAAGAAATTAGTATGCGGTGTACACGAAACCGTAAATGCCCCTGTTATTTCAACACCTGCCGATGCAGTAGATTCAATCGAACCTTCATCGCAGAACAAGCCTGTTATACTGTTGGTAGAAGACAGCGAAGATTTTCGTTTCTATTTAAAGGATAATCTGAAAGCATCCTATTCCATTGTTGAAGCTTCTACGGGTGACGAAGGATGGGAAAAAACATTATTGCTATACCCGGACCTTATTGTATCTGACATTATGATGCCCGGAATGAATGGACTGGAATTTTGCAAGAAGATAAAGTCGGATCAACGAATATCTCACATTCCGGTAATTTTACTAACTGCCCGATCAGGAGAAGAGCAACGGCTTGAAGGTTTTGAAGTTGGCGCGGATGACTATATCCCCAAGCCTTTCAGCGTTCAGATATTAGAATCCAGGATAAGGAATCTGATTTCGCTGCGGCAGGAGCTGAACACACTATTTTCAAAAAAAGGTAGTATTAAAGCAAGCGATATCCAGATCACATCGCTTGATGAACAATTTCTCCGCAGATTTATTTCAACCATTGAACAAAACATTGACAATAGCGAGCTATCGGTGATTGACATAAGTCGCGAACTCGGAATAGGTCGCTCACAATTTTTCAGAAAAGTTCAAATGCTTACTGGCAAATCGCCATTGGAAGTGATACGTACTATACGACTGCAGCACGCAGCACAATTACTGGAAAAGAGTCAGCTGACAGTTTCTGAGGTTGCATATAAAGTAGGATTTAATAATCCAAAGTATTTCACCCGCTACTTTAAAGAAGTATATCACGTTCTGCCCTCGGCATACGCAAAAGGTAAAAGAGGAAACCAGGCAAACGGTTTGTAACAACACATCACCAGGAAGTAATGAAAAATCTTGTCACCAAAAATGCAAGGGTTCTATATGTTCCGGAACTGCGACTTGTTGAACTCAAGTGTGATGGATTTCTTAGCTATGAGGATGTGGCTACTGTGGCAGAGTATGCTCATAAAATGATTCAGTTTTACAAATTAACAAAGTGTATCGTTAATCTTCAGCACATCAGGAGATACGCTGCTGACTCGGAAGAATATCTCCGCAATATCTGGTACGGCAAACTTCTGCTGGCAGGTGTCCGCCAAATTGCCTTCGTTGTTCCGGAAGATGTTTTGGGAAGATATTCCATGGAACGCGTGCATACCAGTGATGCTGTAAAAAAAATCCGCCGGCATTATTTTAGCGATGAAGCGAGTGCCAAAGCGTGGTTAAGCAACCCCGAAGCGTAGTTTTGTATATACGAATCAGTAGGTGAAACACCTGGACCGCACAGATGGAAACGTGTTACTGTACCGGGGAATTATTTAACTGCATCGGGAAACTCAATCTGCCGAAGATATACCGGTTTGTTCGTCACTATTTTTAGAAGCACTCTTTATAGCACCAATGCTTTTGCTTTTTACACGATTCAAAAACTCATCGCGGTAGTTTTTGCCGATGCCAATGCTCTGCCCGTTTATGCGAACACAGTTTCCCTCTATGGCTTCGATCTTATTGAAGTTTACAATGCTGGAACGGTGCACTTGTATAAATTGGTCGCACGGTAAAATCTCCAGCAGGCTTTTCAGAGAGTGATAAATCGTGTAGCTCTCTGCTTCCAGCCAGATGCGCACGTATTCATGCAGGCTTTCTATATATAGTATATCCCGGAGATAAACCTTTACAATCATCTGCGATCCCGTTTTAATGAACAGGAAATCATCTTCCTTCGCCATGCGGGGAAGCTCTGCATTTTCGTCTTTGCGTTCTATGCCACGCGCCCGCATCTTCAGTCCGATCATATCGCGCACTTTATTCACCGCCAGCATGAAACGCTCAAAATATATAGGCTTTAACAGGTATTCAATCACATCCAGCTCATATCCCTCCAAAGCATGTTCCGAATACGCTGTGGTGATGATAATCTCCGGTTTGTGTTTAAGGGTGCGAATAAAATTTATACCGCTCAGCTCCGGCATGTTTACATCCAGAAACATCAGGTCTATCTTTTCTTCCTGTAGCAATTTCATGGCCTCAAAAGCACTTTCGCATTGGCCTACAAGTTCAAGAAAGGGAACTTTCCGGATATAGCCCTCCAGTAATTGGCGCGCCAGAAATTCATCGTCAATAATAAGACACTTGATAATCGTCAATCCAGTTTGAGTTTAAGTTCCACTTCAAATATACGTGTATTTTTCCCGAGGCGTAATGTATGCCGCCCCGCATATAGCAGGTTAAGCCTGTGTTTTACGTTTTTCAATCCAATGCCGGCATTTGTATCGTTGAGGGTCGTTTTTTCGCGAAATGAGTTACTGATCGAAAAGGTCAGCTCCTGCCCTTCTATGTGCACACGCATCTGTATAAACCCTTCGCCATTGAAATATATATCACCATGCTTAAAACTGTTCTCCAGGAAATTGATCAACAGCAGCGGAACAATGCGCAAGCCATCCGGATTACCTTCAATAGTAAATTCAGTATTCAGTTTGCGCGCACTCTTCAATTGGTTCAGGTCTATATAATTGTGCAGGTATTCAATTTCCTTTTGCAGCGGCACGCGGTCGGCTGTACAATCGTAGATCATGTAGCGCATCATCTCTGATATTTTTCCAACCATAGGTGCCGCGTTCTTTGAGTTTACCTGGCACAGGGCATATATATTGTTAAGGGTATTGAATAGAAAGTGTGGATTTACCTGGCTCTTGAGAAACGCCAGCTCGGTTTCAAGCTGAATGGATTTCAGGCTTTGTTCCTTTCGCACGGTTTCAATGCGCTTGCGATACAGCCAGATACCGGTTAACAGTACGCAGAATGCCGAGGCACAACGAAACCACCAGGTAGCATGAAAGGGCGGCTTGATAGTGATCCTGAGTCGCACCGGGTGAGGATTCCATATACCATCGCTGTTGGATGCTTTTACCTTAAAGTAATAAGTGCCCGGCTCCAGGTTGGTATAATTGGCGAAGCGTACATTGGCATTCCGGTATATCCAGTCATGGTCAAAACCTTCCAGCATATAGGCATACCGGTTCTTTTTCGGGTTAACAAAATGCAGTGCCACAAATTCAAATGACATTGAGCGCTGCTCGGAGGTTAGCGTAATCTCTTCCTGGTTTATTAACCGCTGATCGAGTTCATTCATATCAAATGTTTCAACCTCAGAAAGCGGCTTGTCAAAAACCTTCATGTGCGTGATGGCTACTTCCGGCACGATTGTATTATCCGGAACAAAATCGGGATGGAACCACGTAATACCATTGATACCGCCAAACATCATGACACCATCTTTATTCTGAAAAAAAGCATTCTCGGTAAATTCATTACTTTGAAGCCCATCACTCTCATCGTAGTTGCGGAATATTTTCCGTTTTGGATCAAAACGCGCTATACCCTTGGTTGTGCTGAGCCATAAAAAACCATGTCGGTCTTCCAATATACCATACACCAGGTTGCCCGGTAATCCTTCATTAACCGTGTAGTTTGTAAATGATTTTTTTGCAGGATCAAATTCACATAAACCATCAGATGTAGCCAGCCAGATGCGATCGTTACTATCGCGCATGACATCAAATATATTGTTGGATGGTAAGCTGTTGGCAACGCCCGGCTCGGAGCGAATTGTAGTAAAACTTCCGCTGGCCTTATTATACACAGTCATTCCCTTCTCTCCTACTGCAAGCCACAAATCGCGATCGTCATCCAGCAGCAGTTCACGTACATTCTCAATATCAAAGCTGGTTACGTGGGAGGAATCGCGCGAGTATACAGTATATTGGTTTGTGGCGGGATCGAGGTTCAATACCACATCCCATCCGGCCATCCACACCGTATTGTTGGCTCCGCCTTTAAAAGAATATACCCGCATTTTTTCAGACGGTATACCAAGTGGTTTATGCTGTTCAAAATCATCGGAATGCTCACGGTAAATACTGAATCCGGTATAATGCCCCACCCATAATTTATCAGCAGCATCCGTCCATAAGGCCCGCACGAAGCGATGTCCCAGGCTGTTTGCGTTTTCAGGGGCGGGTTTATAGAGTGTAGCCGTAACATGATCTTTCTCAATCTTCAGCAAGCCCTGTTCGTTAGTACCTGCCCATATCCTACCCTTGCTATCTTCCAGTATAGCGCGTATGGTTCCCATCGCAAATGGTTTTTGCTGTATCTGCACATCATGGATATTACCAAATTTATAGCGAAACTTCGAGTACGTATAGACACCGCTGTTCTTGGTGCCAATCCAGATCACGTTCGAACGATCTTCAAACACATCATAGATCTCTTCACTATTGATATGTTTGTATTTATCCTGCTCGCGAAGATGGCTGGTAAATATATAGCGACCTTTCTGTACTATGGCTGTAAATAGCCCTTCAAAGCGCGTAGCAATCCAATAGCGTCCATCAGAGTCGCGGAGGATTTTGCGAATGCGAATGTTGCTGGAAGTATAATTACTGTTCAACTCCTGCAGGTATTGGTCAAAGGCCGTGAGCAGGCCTTTATTTGCTTCGCGCTTTTGCCGGTTCAAAAGAGCGGTATCAATTTTATTCAGTACTTCAAAGGTATCTTTTGCAGCATTGTATTGTACACGATAGCCCAGCTCCGACACTATATATAGCCCATGGCGATTTATACAGATGGTATCCGGTATCTCCAATTCGTGACCGGATATTTTATCGAGGTAATATGTAAAAAACGCCCCACTACGGGGATCATAGCGATTCAGTATACTGCTAAACTCGTCATACAACCAGAGTTGGTGTACAGTATCTTCCAGTATATGGGTGATCCGGTTGTTCGACAGACTGTTTGTTTTGAGTTTATCATGCTTGTAAACGTGAATATCATAACCATCAAACCGGTTAAGGCCGTCCAGCGTACCCAGCCAGATCATACCATGGCTATCCTGGAAAATATTATATACCGAATTGCTCGAAAGTCCTTCGGCAATACTCATGCGATCAAAATGCAAATCCTGCGCATGCATAACCTGCAACAGCAAAAGAAAAAGTAATATCGTTAACAATCTTTTCACACTGGCATCCTGCATATATACCTATAAATGCTTACTCCCCGTTGCGTAACCACCGCAACACAAATTGCGGTGATTCTTTCAGAGAGTAAATCCATCGCTTCATCCCCTGAATATATCCGTTCGGTGAATATTTTTTATATGATCAATATTTTCATTTAAATCTGTAATAACCGCAGTGGTACAATTCGGATGAAATGTATAACACTTCGTTAACAGAAAAAAGCGCTACCGGTAAAATGGACACCTCTTTAGTATATACATAACGCATTGCAACAAAGAGGCTGATGCAGGCAGCAACTCTTCATTATAACCCGAAAAAAAATTCAACCTATACAAAACCTAATAATGCTTATGAAAAAATACTACAGATGGATGATCCTCCTGTTTCTGTTGGCCGGGTTGCCGCACACATGGGTGCTGGCACAGGATTCCCGGCAGGTAAAAGGCAAGGTTACATCAAGTGAGGGACCGCTGCCCGGTGTATCGGTAATTGTGAAAGGAACAACAACCGGTACCTCTACAGATGTAAACGGAGAGTATATTATTTCGGTAGAAGGTGCCAACCCTACGCTGATCTTTTCCTTTGTCGGGTTCGTTCCCGAAGAAGTATCCTTAGCGGGCCGAACGACTGTTGATGTGCTGCTCAAGGAAGATATTGCAACGTTGGGTGAAGTAGTTGTGGTGGGATATGGTACACAATCGAAGAAGAACCTTGCCAGCGCCATTACCAATGTAAAGCCGGAAGATATGAACAAAGGTGCCATTACCGATGTAGCACAACTTCTGCAGGGCAAGATACCGGGCGTAAACATCTCTGCCAGCGGCGATCCTAACGTAAAGGCTGCTGTCATTATTCGTGGTGCCTCTACGCTGAACAGTTCTCAAACACCGCTTTATGTTATTGATGGAATTATCGGTGCCGATATATCCATTGTAGCACCTGATGATATAGCTGCTATTGACATACTCAAAGATGCATCGGCTACGGCTATCTATGGTAACCGGGCTTCCAACGGTGTGATTATGATCACAACGAAGCGCGGAAAAAAAGGACAGACGCAGGTAACCTATAGCAGTTATGTTGGCGTTGAGAAAGTATCGCATCGGTTAAAGATGATGGACGCCAATCAACTCAGAAGTTTTCTTTCTGGTGCTGGTCTGGCATTGTCACCAAACGATGATCTCGGAGCCAACACTGACTGGCAGAAAACAGTTGAGAAAAAATCGGCAGTATCGCACAATCACAACATCTCCTTCAGTGGTGGCACCGAGCACAACACCTATAGTGCAAGTGTAAACTATTCTTACAAAGATGGTATACTTCCCAAGAGCTCGCTAAGCCGCGTGATTGCACGTCTTGCCATGGATCAATATGCATTTAATGACAAAGTAAAGTTTGGTGTTAACCTGAACTATTCCACAAACAATGCTTCCAATACTCCGTTGCGTAACAATGTATTGCAACAAATGATCTATCGCCTGCCGGTATCACCAGTACGCGATGCCAGTGGCAACTATTTTGAAAACCTCTCCACCGGTTCTTATTTCAACCCGATGGCAATGATCGACCATGCGAAAGATGAAACGAAATATACCACGTTGGTGGGCGGTTTCAACACGCAGGTAAAATTACCATTTAGCCTTACATACGATATTAATCTCTCTTACCAGAATGAAAACTCGCTGCACGGAGAAGCATACGACAGTTATTATTCAAGTGTATATGGAGGTGTAAATTTTTACAACAATCCTGAACCGCCTCTCACGCATACACTGCTAAATTTTGGAACGAACGGTACTGCACTGCGCAACACATATCAAACCACCCGAAAAATACTGGAAACGTTTTTCACCTGGAATAAAACAATAGGCGATCACGACTTCAATGCCGTGCTTGGTTATTCTTATCAGGGCAGTGAAGTAGGCGATGGTTTCCAGGTAACCAGTACGAACTTCGCGGTAGACAACATTGGTTATTCCAACTTCGCACTCAGCAATCCGTATGCTGTATCTTCTTACCGGATAAACTTTGGTAATGATCTTACGTACTACAAGACTAAACTGATCTCTGATTTCTTCCGTGTAAATTATAACTATAAAGATAAATACCTCTTCCAGGGATCGATTCGCAGAGATGGCAGTTCTGTATTTGGTACGAATCACCAGTGGGGTTACTTCCCATCTGTAGGTGTAGCGTGGCGCCTCATCGAAGAGAATTTCATGAATACGCAAGGTATATTTACCGATCTGAAAATACGAGGCAGTTATGGTGTAACCGGCAACTCATCAGGCTTCAATGCCTATACATCCCAATTTATCATGGGAAGCCAGGGTACATTTTACTACAACGGCAAACAATTTGCAGCCTATGGCCCCACACAAGCTTCGAATCCTGACTTGCGCTGGGAGAAAACAGCGACCACCAACGTGGGTCTTGACTTTGGTCTTCTCGGTAACAAGCTAAACGGTACCATTGAGTGGTATAATAAGAATACAACAGGTATGATCTATTCGTATACCGTTGATCCCATACTGGTGCCGGCAGGTTCGATCGTGGCTAATGGCGGAAGCATCAACAATAAAGGTATTGAATTATCACTGAACGCTTCTCCTTTAAAAGCGGGAGACTTTGCCTGGAATACCGGATTAAACCTGGCGCACAACGTTAACACGATTACAAGCTTATCAAATCCATTGTTCACCGGTGGCGACTCGGTTCGGTACTCGCAACCGGATGGTGCAGGACAAACGGGTGGTACCTTACAGATACTAAAGACAGGCAAGCCGCTCGGACAATTCTTTACGCAACAGTATGCCGGTAAAGACGAGAATGGTGTATCGCAATACGTAGACAAAAATGGAAACCTGACTACCAGCATAGCTACCGATAACTATCACTATGTGGGAAGTCCACAGCCCAAGTTGCTGATGGGTTGGACAAACACGTTTACCTACAGGAACTTTACCCTGAATGTATTTTTCCGTGGTGTATTTGGCAATAAAATATTCAACGTAACGCGGGCCGACCTTTTCAGGCCCACCACAGCACAATATACCAACGTGTTGCAGGAAGTATCAGGCGAAACGCAGGCGAACTCCAAAGCCTATATATACTCATCGCGCTTTATCGAAAACGGAAGTTATGTGCGTCTTGACAACGCAACGCTGGCCTATAATTTCAAGATCACCAATAATTATATTAAGTCGCTCCGCATTTATACTTCGGTGAACAATGCTTTTGTAATCACCAAATACAAAGGTATCGATCCGGAGATCAATCAGGGTGGTACAGCACTGGGCGTAGACTCGAATAACTTCTATCCGAAAACACGCACATTCCTGCTTGGTCTAAACGTTTCCTTCTAATGCCCGTGTTAAACGAAGTAAAATCATTTCAACGCATGAAACATTTCATACCCTATATATTCATCTTCTGTATGGCTGCGGGATTGATCGCCTGCCATGACCTGGACGAACCTGCCACCACAGAATTAACACCGGATGTATTCCCGAAAGACTCGCTGCAATTTGTAGCGGTAAAAGGAACGGCCTATGCGGCCCTGCGCGGTAATTATTCCCTGGATTACTGGTTTATGCAAAGTCTGAGTACAGACGAAGCTATACTTCCTGCACGCGGAGGCAACTGGTACGACAACCAGAACTACATGATGCTGCATTATCACAGCTGGACAAAAGATCATGGCTGGACAAACGGTTGCTGGAGCTGGCTATCACGCGTAATTGGTACTACCAACCAGGCTATATCGATATTGAAAACATCCGAGCCTGACACCTATTACTCCAAGAAGAATGATATGGCTGAGCTTAGGATGGTACGTGCATTTGCTTACTTTATGATGATGGATCTGTATGGCAACGTTCCGCTGGACACGGTGTATGGAGATTTCACACAACACCCGACTATATCGCGTGCACAAGTATTCAACTTTATTGAATCAGAAGTAAAAGCAGCTATACCAAATTTAAGCAGCGCTACAGGAAACACTACCTATGGATTGATGACCAAATATGCTGCGTATGCACTGCTCGCCAAAATGTATCTCAATGCATCGATATATACCGGCACTGAACGCAACAACGACTGTATAGCCGCGTGTGATTACCTGATCTCTTCCGGTAAATTTTCGCTGGCCCCGAGAAGTACATATCTCAAAATGTTTTACCCGGACAATGGCCCGGCCACACCGGAGTTTATTTTTGCTATTCCGTACGATCCAACGGCTTCTGCATCCAGCGGAACCAACGGATATATGTATCACGCACGTTACGATGTACCGCGTTCGCTGAAAGCCAAATTCAATCTGCCGTTCACACCCAGCGCACCGGAGAGTACACTGCCGGAGTTTTATGCATACTTTGAAGATGATGCGAACGATATCCGCAATCAGCAATGGCTCACCGGCTTGCAATACATGAACGATGGTGTTACCCCCGTAACCGTAACTACGACCAACCAGGGATATGATTACACCTATAACGGTGGTAATCCATCAGGTTCTTATACCTATCAGGTAAACCTCACACCTGCTATTATTCTCCGATACGATCCCAACAACTTCGATCTGGGCAACGATGAAATTGCCTGGAACATGGGCTATCGCAACATCAAATTTTATCCGGATGCAACCTCCACCAGCCGCAATCAAAACAACGATGTTCCGGTATTCCGTTACGCTGATATTATATTGATGAAAGCGGAAGCTATACTTCGTGGCGGTACACCTACGTTGGGCGATCAGGCACTTACACTGGTCAATCAACTACGCGCCAACCGCACTACCAGTGGCGATCTGGGCAGTGTTGATTTGCAGTTTATTTATGAAGAACGTGCCCGCGAATTTGCGTGGGAAGCATGGCACAGAAATGACATGATTCGCTTTGGAACCTATGAGCAAAGTTGGGGCTTCAAGACAGATGCTGATCCGCACAAACGTCTTTTCCCGATTCCTACTATTGCGCGCAGACTCAATACGCAATTACAACAAAATGAGGGCTATCAATAGAATTTGATTGGTTGCGGGGGACGTGGCGTTTGAGCCATGTCCCCTTTTTTTTAACAACGCATACGCTACTGTACAGGCTGTTCCCTATCTTTCATGCATCATGAAACATCGGTCTCATCTACACATTTCACTTGTTTGTTTACTCTTTATATCTTCTTATGTCCACAGCTACGCGCAACGGGTTGAAAAACACCTTACCGGTAAAACGGTAGAAGGCCTTTTGAAAGAAGAAGGCGCACTTCCCTTTCTTGTATTGGGCGATTGGGGCCGCAATGGTCAGGGTTGCCAGCAGGATGTTGCCGATTGGATGGGCATTGCAGCCAATCAGATAAACGCAAGATTTATTATTTCTACCGGCGATAACTTCTATTGCTGCGGCGTAGCAAGTACAGACGATTATCAATGGATAAGCTCTTTTGAAAATATATACCGGAGCCATTCGTTGCAGATACCCTGGTTCAATACACTGGGTAATCACGACTATGAAGGCAACCTTCAGGCACAAATTGACTACAGCAAAAAAAGCCAGCGGTGGAAAATGCCGGCGCAGTATTATACCATCGCCTGGAATGATATACGGTTCGTATTCATAGACACCAATCCATTTATTCCCGATTATTATGAGGGCAACCGGAACAAGAATATTCTTAAACAGGATACGCTCCGTCAATTACAGTGGATGGACAGTGTGCTGGCAGCTTCGAAAGAAAAATGGAAAGTTGTAGTAGGCCATCATCCGGCTTACTCTGCTGGCGATCATGGCGGTGAAGCATCGCTGCAAACCAAACTTATACCTCTGCTCGAAAAGCATCATGTACAAATATACTTTGCAGGGCACGACCACAGTCTGCAGAGTTTACAAAACGGGAAGAGTTCTGTTCACCAACTGGTTTCCGGTGGAGGGGCAGAATATACCCCTGTACGCGCAAAAGATCCCCTTGTAAAATTTGCCAAAAGTACGTGTGGCTTTATGGCCATATCAGCAAAAGAAAAAACCATGCTGATCACCTTCATTGATGCTACCGGAAAAATACTCTACAAAGAATCGATTAACCGTGATGAAAAATAAACGATGGTACTTGTTTCTCCTGTTGTTCCCCTGTGTAACCGGGAAAGCACAGGTTGACCTGAAATCTGCGGAAGCGCTGATCAAACGCGTTATTCCCCAACATGCCTCGCATTTTCGTGCAGAAGCGCTGAGTACCTCTGCTCCAGCGGACGTTTTTGAAATTGAGAGCCGGAAAAATACAATTATACTGCGGGGAAATAATGGCGTTGCCATTGCCTCTGCACTGTATTATTACCTGAAAGAATACACCCATTGCCAGATCACCTGGAATGGCACGAACCTGAAGCTGAGCCAGAAGCTTCCGGCAGTGCCGGCAAAGATTCGCAGAACATCGCCCTATACCTATCGCTACTATCTTAACTACTGTACCTTCAATTATAGCATGAGCTGGTGGGACTGGGCTCGCTGGGAAAAAGAAATTGACTGGATGGCACTGCATGGCATCAACCTGCCGCTGGCGATTACCGGGCAAGAGTATATCTGGCACGAAGTATACCGATCGCTTGGCTTCACGGAAGAAGACCTGAAAACATTTTTCTGCGGTCCCTCCTATTTCGCCTGGTTCTGGATGGGTAACCTCGATGCGTGGGGCGGACCGCTTCCACAACACTGGATGGAAAGTCATCGTGATCTGCAGCAACAGATTGTGGCGCGTGAAAGAGCCCTCGGCATGAAACCCGTGCTGCCTGCTTTTACCGGGCACGTGCCGGCAGCCTTCACAAAATTATACCCAACGTCTAAACTGAAGAAGACCAATTGGGGAAATGACTTTGACGACACCTATATATTGGATACGGAAGATCCGATGTTTGCCACACTCGGCAAAAAATTTCTCGAAACACAAACGAAGTACTATGGCAACAGCCATCTATACTCTGCGGATACATTTAATGAGAACGAGCCTCCTTCCGATGATCCGGATTACCTCGCATCGCTCAGCAAAAAAGTATATGAAGGCATGCGCAGTGCAGACCCCGATGCTACCTGGGTAATGCAAGGATGGCTGTTTTATAGCGACCGAAAGTTCTGGAAAGGTCCGCAGATAAAAGCTTTGCTCGATGCCGTACCGAACGATCACATGCTGTTGCTCGATCTTGCCACAGAGATTGAACCTGTATGGAAACGTACTGAAGCATTTTATGGCAAACCGTGGATCTGGAACATGCTGCACAACTTTGGCGGCAACATCAGCATGTTTGGTCGCATAGAAGGTGTAGCCAAAGGACCATCGCAGGCGTTACATGATTCTGCCTCGGGACAAATGAAGGGCATTGGACTTACCATGGAAGGTATCGAACAAAACCCGGTGCTGTACGAACTGATGACCGATCACACCTGGCGCGATCAGGATATAGTACTTGATGCCTGGTTGCCAGAGTATATATTGAATCGCTATGGCAGCAAAGATGCGCATGCACTGAAAGCCTGGCAAATATTGCGAACCACAGTATATAATGGCAAAGATATACGCGATGGCGCCGAATCTATTATCGCTGCACGACCAACCTTTGAATCCGGAAGGCGATGGGCGAAAACCACTTTAAATTACCCTGCGGAATCGTTGCTTCCGGCGTGGGACGAATTGATGCAGGCTATACCGGCCTGCAAAGATTACGATGGATTTCAATATGACCTGGTAGATGTTACGCGGCAGGTGCTTGCCAACTATGCATTGCCGCTGCATCAATCCATCGCAGAACTATATATCCGTAAAGATACCATTGGCTTTGCGCGCGAAACGGAAAAATTTATTCAACTGATCGATGACCTTGATCGCCTGCTCGCCACGCGTAAAGATTTTCTTCTTGGTAAATGGCTCGAAGATGCAAGGCGTTGCGGCATTACCAAGGAAGAAAAAGATTTGTATGAACAGAATGCACGTAATCTGATTACGCTCTGGGGTGGTGCCGGTAACAGACTTCACGAATACTCCTGTCGTCAGTGGAGCGGACTGCTGAGCGATTTTTATAAGCCTCGGTGGCAGCAATTTTTTCAGCAAAGAATAATAGCCGCACGGCAGCGGCAGCCTTTCGATCAACAACGTTTTGATGAAGGCATCAAAGCATGGGAATGGCAATGGGTTACAGCGCACACCCATTTTCCTGAACAGACCACCGGTAATTCAATAGACGTTGTGCAGCAACTATATCAACAATATCGCGCTGCAATCGAGGCATCGTATAGTACGATGAAATAAGATCATGGAAAAACAAATTCAACCGATACAGTCACCGGCAGCGTTGCAGGGCAAAGAACGATTTCTGTCGCTTGACGTTTTTCGCGGCATTACTATATGTTTAATGATTATCGTTAACTCTCCTGGTAAAGGCGCTGCGCTATATCCTTACCTGGTGCATGCCCGGTGGTTTGGGTTTACCTTGGCCGATCTCGTATTTCCTTCGTTTCTGTTCGCGGTGGGAAATGCCATGAGCTTCTCTATTCGTCAGCCGGAGCTTATTTCATCTCAAACATTCCTGCTCAGAATATTCAAGCGCACGGCACTGGTGTTCCTGATTGGCTACCTCATGTATTGGTTTCCGTTTGCAGCACAGCAGGCCGATGGTTCATGGGTGGCAAAACCGTTTAGCAGCACCCGGGTAATGGGTGTATTGCAACGCATTGCGTTAGCCTATTGCTGTGCTGCACTATTGGTACAATACCTCTCGCGAAATGCAGTTTTATGGATTTCAGCCGGTATACTCTTACTATACTGGGCATTGCTATACCTGTTCGGAACACCCGGCGAAGAATTGACTATGGGTGGTAATGCCATTACGAGACTGGATGTATTTCTGCTGGGAGAAAACCATATTTATAAGAAAGACGCTATACCGTTCGACCCGGAAGGCATACTCAGCACCTTACCAGCCATCGTCAATGTACTGGGGGGATATATAGCCGGTATATTTATTCAGCAGAAAGGGAAGACATACGAATGTCTCACGCGGTTGATGATTGCTGGCGTAATATTCATTTCCCTGGCCCTGTGGTGGAACCTTGTATTCCCTATTTCCAAAAAATTATGGACAAGCCCGTTCGTTCTTTATACCATTGGCATTGATGTGCTGATGCTTGCTGTGTTAATCTATTTTATAGAGATACAAAAGCAAACCGCAGGAGTATATTTCTTCAACGTATTTGGAAAGAACTCCCTGTTTGTATATCTGCTTTCGGAGCTGGCCTACGTTGTTCTGGTAACCATTAAACTTCCATCGGGGCAATCGGTATTTGAGTGGATCAGTAAAGCTATTTTTCAACAGGTTGCCCCCGGTCCTTTCGGATCGTTACTTACCGGCATCTGGTTTATGCTCATGTGCTGGCTGGCAGGCTGGTGGCTCGACAAGCGCAAGATATATATCCGCATCTGAGTTATACTAAAGAATGGAACTACAAGACATGGTTATGGGCAAACGAAGGTATATACTGCCCCTTCTCGCATTACTCGCAATTTATTCGTCTGCGCAGCAACGCCCTGTAGACAAAGTATATCCGCTACTGGATGCGGCCAACAGCCGGTGGTTTTATTTTTCATCGGCATGCCGCCCTTTCGGAATGGTGAATCTTTTTCCGGATACAAACATCGGTGGCGAATGGGATAGCGGGTATCGCTATGCCCAGGATACCATTCTTGGTTTTACGCACATTCATGAATGGCAACTGGCAGGAGTTTCCGTTTTGCCGGTAACATTTACAGAAGATACCGAAGCAGCTATACTACAGAGTAAAGGCTCACATTTCACCCACGACAATGAAGTTATAAAACCTGGTTATCATGCCGTAACACTCAATCGCTATAACATTCGTGCAGAGTTAACGGCATCCAATCGTGTTGGCTTTCATCGATATCAGTTTCCGTCCACCGGTACCCCGGGGGTTGTGTTTGAGTTGGGCGGCTACCTCGGTCCTTCTGATATGTTGCGGGGAGGTTTTCGTCTGGTTAACGATCATGAGATACAAGGCTACGTGGTAAACGGCCCAACCATGCGCAGGCCCAAAGAATGCCCGGTATATTTCGCTGCTGCCTTCGATCGAAAGATACAGTCCGTAGTGCTATACCAGGAAGGCAAGATTACACGCAACCTGTCGCATTGGGATGGCACCCATGGAAAGATACTGGTGATATTGGAGCCGGTGACCACCCCTATTGTACAAATGAAAGCTGGTATATCCTTTACAAGCGAAGCTGGCGCTGCAAAAAACAGGGATATAGAAATACCGCACTGGGATTTTAATGCTGTTGAAAAACAGGCCGATCTGCAATGGAATGAGATGCTGAGTCGTATTGCCATTGAAGGAGGAACGGCTGAGCAACAGCAACGTTTTTATACCGACCTGTGGCGGTCTATTCAGGGACGCAGAGTCATCAGCGATGCCGATGGAAAATATACCGACCTCACCGGCAAGGACAAAACAATCCGACAGTTGCCGTTGGGCAAAGACAAGAAGCCTTTGTTTAATATGTATAACTCCGATGCCTTCTGGGGTGCACAGTGGACGCTCAATACACTCTGGCAACTGGTATACCCGGAAGTAGCCCAGGAGTTTTGCAATTCATTTTTGGAGTACTATAAAAATGGTGGACTTATACCGAGAGGTCCGTCCGGTGGAAACGATACATTTGTAATGACGGGGGCATCATCAACACCGTTCTTTGTAAGTGCCTGGCAAAAAGGTATACGTGGCTTTGATATAAAACTCGCGTACGAAGGATTGCGAAAGAATCACATGCCGGGTGGCATTATGGGCAAGGCCGGATATGAACATATAACCTCTATAGGTGGTGGCATAAAAGCTTATATTGAGAAAGGCTATGTGCCCTACCCGCTTACTCCAGGCCGAAAATATGGCCAGCATGAAGACGGAGCCGGTATGACGATGGAATATGCCTACCAGGATTGGACGCTTGCACAACTGGCGAAAGCTCTTCATAAAGAAAATGACTATCAGCTCTTTCTGAAACGTTCATTCAATTACAGGAACCTGTATAATCCCGCATCGCGCTTTATTCAGCCGAAAGATTCAGCAGGTGCATGGAAAGAACCATTTGATCCTCTGCTTTACGACAATGGTTATATAGAAGGTAATGCTGCACAGTTTACCTGGTTTGTGCCGCACGATCTGAAAGGACTCTTTCAATTGATGGGTGGCAACGATTCTGCTGCAATACGCCTTAACAAACAATTCGAACTTTCTGCCTGGCATCGCTTCTGTAATGAACACCCCGAAGAAAAACCCAAGTTTGTAAACAACAAACGCACCTGGCTTAATTACTCCAACCAACCCGCCATGCAGGTAGCCTATATTTTTAACTACGCCGGTAAACCCTGGCTAACGCAATACTGGAGCCGCGAAGTAGTGAACCAGGTGTTTAGCGGATTGTCGCCCTATACCGGCTATAGCGGAGAAGAAGACCAGGGATTGATGGGAAGCCTGAGCGTGCTGATGAAGCTCGGTATATTTCAAATGACCGGTGGCTGTGAGGAAGATCCTTACTATGAAATTGGCAGCCCTATATTTGATGCTGTTACCATACAACTCCATCCGGCATTTTACCCAGGCAAGACTTTTCGCATTACTTCACAGCACAATAGCAGCGCCAACCGCTATATACAATCTGCTGTGCTGAATGGTAAATCACTTCTATCGTTTCGCTTCCGTCATAGCGAATTAATAAAGGGAGGAAGTCTCTCCCTGGAAATGGCTGATGCCCCGAATCACAACTGGGGAATTGAATAGTCATAAAAAATCCACAGATAAATTTCATACCAGCGTTATTTACAGCCCTTTGATGCAGGTACGGGTTTTTATGGTATATCAGGCGTGACAACAAAAAATATAAGCGTTATGAAAAAATTATTGAAATTAAGTATCCCATGTATAGCAGCCATGTTCATAGTAGCATTGGCAGCCAACATTGCCATGGCGCAAGATCCCGGTATTGTTACAAGCAACAAGCCAGGCTGGCACAAAATCGGTGAAATAAAGGCCGACTTTAAACAGGAAAATGAGTCTATCGTAGTGATGGGTGCAGACAAGTTCAAGTCCATCAAATTGAAAGTAACAGACGCTCCTATCAACATTGAAAGTGTAACAGTATACTATGAGTCCGGTGCAACGGAACAACTATCCGTTCGCAATGAGTTGAAAGCCGGAGCGGAAACAAGAACCATCGATCTTAAAAACAAAGATCAGGATTTAAAAAAGGTTGTCTTTAATTACAGAACATTGCCAAATCGAAAAGATGAAAAAGCTCACGTAGAGCTATACGGGTTGAAATAATATTAAAGGAAGAGCAATGTTAATAAAGCCTTCCCCTGTCTAGGGAGGGCTTTTTTATTGTTCAATGTGCAGGGCTCTCTTCAAAGGCATGGCCGTTAGCGGACATAACTGTTCAATTCCAGCGAATCATAATTTTAAATAATCCGCCTGTAGCTTATATCAGGCGCATTTTTTCCTGTGGCATATTATTGGTTCAAAAAGGTGAATCCTTCCTGGTAAGGATAAGCCATAAACACTATCAACCATGCTTAAAAGCTATATCATCATTGCCTGGCGTAACATTCTGCGGAGCAAGGCATACTCGTTCATCAATATTTTTGGGCTGGCACTAGGCATTACCTGTTGCCTGCTGCTGGCACTGTATATTCAGGACGAAGTAATGTTCGACAAGCACCATCAACGTCTGGAAGATATATACCGTGTCACCACGCGGTTTGGTGGCGACTCCGGCTTTGGCTGGACAGAAATTAATAGCGTCTCCCCTCCTATAGCTCCGGCACTCGCTCAAAACATACCAGAAATCGAAGCGGCAGCACGACTGGTAAATGTAGACCAGAGCCTTTTCACATACGAAAATCAGAGGTTCTATGAATACCAGGGTGTAGTAGCTGACTCGATGGTATTCGATGTTCTCACCTATGAATTTATAGAGGGCAATCCCAGCATTGCTTTGAAAGAAGCAAACTCGGTTGTAATTACTGATAAGCTCGCCAAAAAATTATTCGGTAGTGAACCGGCATTGAATAAACTTATCGGCATTAGCCAGGAGACTGATCCTGTTCAATTCAAAGTTACAGGTGTGGTGAAGGATCAGACAAAGACATTTCACCATATCAATTTCTTTACCTCCATGAACAGTGAAGGTGCCGCTGCCGATTTACGTTCGGAAGAACTGATGGGTGAATGGGCCGGTGAAAATTTCTTTGAGGCTGTGGTAAAGCTATCTCCTCACCACAATAAAAAAGCAGTTGAAGCGAAAATGGATGCGGTACTCCAGAAATATGGCGCACAAGATATGAAAGCACTGGGCATGACAAAGACCCTGGCACTAGAACCCATAAAAGATATACACCTGTATTCTGCTATAGGAACAAGCCCTCGTGTAACCTATATATACGTTATCGCTTCCATTGCTGCATTTATACTGCTTATTGCGTGCATCAACTTTATGAACCTCTCCACAGCCCGTGCCACCAAACGGGCTGCTGAAATTGGTATACGCAAGGTAATGGGGGCATTCCGCAGTTCGCTCGTCCGCCATATACTCGGGGAAGCTATGATCATCGTGTTGATCGCTATCATGCTAAGCATCGTTCTGGTACAAATAGCGTTGCCCGACTTTAATACACTCACCGGTAAAAATATTTCTTTCGGAACGGCGAATGCTGTATACTTTATAATCGCCCTGATCGTACTTACTATTGTTACCGGACTGATTGCCGGAAGCTACCCGGCATTTTACTTGTCATCGTTCCAGCCGGCAGAAGTATTGAAAGGCAAATTCAACATAGGAAATTCTTCGGGCTGGCTTCGAAGAACACTCGTGGTATTTCAATTTATGATTGCCATTGCCCTGGTCTCCGGCATGATTATCATCTCGAAGCAATTGAGCTATATGCAAGACAAAAACCTTGGCTTTAATTCACGTGCTAAGATTGTGTTGCCTTTACGCACGTCCAGTGCCCGGAAACAATACGAAGCGCTGCGAAGCGAGCTATCAAAGAATAATGCGGTAAAGCAAATTTCCGCTGCACGTTACATGCCTGGCACACGCATCTTCAATGATATGATGTTTTATAAAGATGGCGGTGATATGGATCACGCCATTACCAATTTCCGCAATCGGATCGATTATGATTACATTGAATTGTTAGGCATCAAAATGCTTGCAGGCCGATCGTTTACCGACAACCGCGAAGTGGAAAGCAAAAATAAAGTCATTGTGAATCGCACATCGGCCAAAAAGTTTGGTTTTGAACCGGCAGAAATTATCGGGCAACACTTATACTTCGACTGGCAAGGACAGAAGTATAATTATGAAGTAATTGGTGTCATGGAAGACTTTCACCAAACTTCACTGAAAGAAGAAATCAAAGCTATCATGTTTGAGATACCCGGCGAGGCAACACGATATGATTACATGATCGCCAGCGTAGAGCCCACTGATTTTAATAACACCGTTGCCTCCATCGAGAAAGTATGGAAAGAGCTTGTAAACGATACACCTTTCGAATATTCATTCCTGGATGAAAACATTCAACGACAATACGATGAAGATCGAAAAGTATCTTCTATCATTACCATCTTCACATGCATTGCTGTATTGATCTCCTGCCTGGGTTTGTACGGTCTTTCAACCTATATGGCTGAGCGAAGATTCAAAGAGATGGGTGTTCGCAAAGTGATGGGTGCAAGCGTTAACCAAATTGTAACACTCATGTCGTCTGAGTTTATTAAACTTATTGTGATTGCATTAATCATTTCCGTGCCGCTGGCCTGGTATGCTATGGATCGCTGGCTGGAAGGATTTGCATACCGCACTTCTATCGATGTACTGGTATTCGTTTACGCAGGTGGTGCTGCCATGCTTGTTGCTCTGCTTACTGTAAGTTTCGAATCTTTCAAAGCCGCTACAGCCAATCCGCTGAAAGCACTGCGAAACGAATAGCATTTATATACTTACCGGATCGTACGATTACCAACGAATGATGGCAACGAACGATCCGGTATAATCACTACGGAGATATACTACCGTGATGCCCGTATCCTGCTGTAAAGTATATAGGCAGATGAGAATACGAGAACAGCAGCAGCAACCATTTTTATAGCAGGATGAATACCGCTTCGCGCCGGCACTGTGGCAAGACCATACCGATTGGTTACCGCCGGTTCTTGTATATACCTGCCATGCGCGGGTTGTGCCAGCTCATCAAAATGAATAGCCAGTTGTTCAAGCTGTGCACGCATCTCGCTTCCCTGCATGGGTTTTCCATGGCCGGTGGCAATGATCTCCGGATGAAGCCCCAATAATTTTAACACCGACATCTTAGCAGATGCCCAATTGCAGGTAAAATATTTAGGCGGACCGGAAAGATATTCTTTAAACGTAAGTGCATAGAACGCTGATTCGGCTTTGGTGGTAACAAACGCATCGCCTGCCAGAAGTACGCGATCACTCTCACGAAACAAACTAATGTGCCCAGGCGAATGCCCGGGAGTTTCTATATATCTCCATTCTGGAAAACCGGGTATTGTACCATCGTTTGGAAGTTTCTGAATATTACTGCTGATGTCGATCGGGCCTCGTGGGTACATAAATGATATAGCCGACATCATACCGCCACCTACCGATGGGTCGGCCGGTGGATACTCTGATATACCGGTAAGATAAGGTAGTTCCAGTTCATGCGCGTATACCGGCACGTTCCATTTCTTTAACAACGAAGGCAAAGCTCCCACATGGTCAAAATGCCCGTGGGTAAGCACAATGGCGCTTGGCGCACGATCGTGAAAAAGCTCTTCGGCCATGCGGATAATTTTCGGTGCCGACCACTTCAACCCGGCATCTACCAAAGCCCAGTTACCAGATGCCTCATCTTGTATCATATAAAAGTTCACAAACACTTCCTTGCGGCCCCACACCCGTGTGGCAACAGGGAGTATATCTTCCGTTTCATCAATGATTGGATTCATACAGCGATGGTTTGTTGAATAATTATATTCAATTCAACAATTCATATACCTGCCGTATCATCGGGCAACAACGAATTACAGGGAGGAAAATATTGCTCACCTCCGGGGAATTTTTTCCGGAATTGAAGCTGATAAAAACAAAAAGGCAATAATTGGAAGTATTACTCAGAAGATATACTTTCTGAAAATGGCAGAAAGTTCATCCATTACCAGCTGGTCGCACAGATCGACCAACTCCGGTTTGTGCGGTGATTCTTTTAACTCAGTAATAACAGATGAATAATGTACAAGATCGACAGGAGAAAGGGTAAGCTCTTTCAGTTCGCGCGAAAGAAATTCAAATTTGCGCTCACTGAGTGGTGCCTGCAGGTTTTCTCTAAAGAAAGAAATCACTACATCCTTTTGCATAAACGATTTTACCTTGCTGTTCCGGCATTGTTGAACCCATTCTATGATCTGATGGATAGAAGGGCGCAATTCCTGAAAAGCTACATGTTCTGACTGCATGGGACGAAACTCTTTCAACGATTCCACAGACTCCATTTTATAAATGCAATTTAACATTTGAAAATTCCGAAGGCCATACGCGCTCTGATTTTTAATTTGATTTTTCGCTTTTTTTACCGAAAAAAATTAACACGAAATCGTTGCGTTAGTTCTTTTTTAAACTATAGAAACAGCCCATCATGAGTAATCACAATTTTTTTGCCAGAACGTAATGCGCCTTTCTAAATCGCGAAGAACGTTTGGATAAGATCCTTCGTGCCAACGTTTTATTCTCAAACGCGGCAACGGTAGATACTTTTCATCATCCCGTTTTGGGTGATTATATTCCAGTCTCCTCGCATGCATCGGACGATTAACAGTCTCACTGCGCTTTGTATTATCCCAAAATTTTACGTATTTCTATTGGGAGCACAGCTTATGGCATGCAAATGTAAATCAGATGATGAAAAAAAACGCAACGTCTCGTCCATTACGCATGACAAAATCAGTATAAATACCTGATCGTATTGTTCCAGAACAGAAGCTCAATCGCCAACAATATGTAGGAACTGGTATTCCAGAATATATCTTCAGCTGAAAGCACGCGTTTCATTTTTATATAAACACAACCGGCAATTCGTGTCGTAGTAAAAATATACTAATGTCATAGTATATTTTTACTACATCGTCAGGCTGCACGATTTATCAGTAACCGGCACGGCTTGTGGATTTCCGCCTCTGTATACTTCCATTGCCACAAAATACAGAATGTGCATCAGCAATATAACATCAATACAAATTAAGCTGGTCGGGTGATAACAATTTAATATTTTAATTTACCCCCTGGCTACGTATGAGTTACAAACCTAATTAAAAGACTTCTCTGTATAATGGGTATGGAAACCTATAACATCATCAGGAACCTGTCCATGTATTCCGTTTTTATACCGTTGCTGTTTTTTGTTCGCGCCCTTTGTAACAAGTTACAACCGGCATCGGTAAAGCTGTTGGGCAGTTTACTCGTCATCTCAGCACTCTCCGATTTTATAAGCCTTATCAGCTATCAGTATTTCAAAATCAACCCCAACCCTATTATTCTTGTATACGCCGTGGCCCAATTTATACTGTTGTCGCTTGTATATAGAAGTGTGTATACAAATACGATCCTGCAAAAAATAACCATCGCAGGTATAGTGCTGTTTGTAGCGTTTGCTTTTGTAAACTTCTTCTTTGTTCAGGGAATTGTACGGCTAAACTCAAATGCTTTTACGGCGTCCAGTGCCTTGCTATTGGTATATTCTGTTTTATACTTCCACCAGCTGCTGCATGATTTACCAGACCCGTTCATTGAAAGAATTTTTATGTTCTGGGCAAGTGCTGCTGTATTTATATACTTTGGTACGAACCTCTTTCTTTTCGCCACTGTAGACCGGGTCATTGATAAAAACGACAATCAATTCCTGCTATCATGGGCGCTTCACAACGGATCAAACGCATTCAAAAACATTGTTTTTGCTATCGCCATGTTTGTGGCAAGTATAAAAAGATTTGCAAAGTAAAAGGAACTGGTATCGCTATTACCGCTTCACAAACGAAGTATAGGTAACTACCTTTCCATACTCATCCAGGCCATACTTAATCATCAAACTGTCGCTGGCAATGTATAACATATAGACGCCTGTGTTTTTATCCAGGTATACACCGTTTTCTTCCCATCCATCGTAACGCTTGTTATGTGTAAGCCGGTGCAGCAGCTTTTTGGGTATCTCATTCGGCGCAAGCCTTACACTGTCTTTATAGGGCTTAAGATCGTGCGGCAATTCACTGTTATATACTGACTCTGGGTTCGTGATTGTATCCACATGGTGCCCAACCGTATCTGCCTGGCAAAACGCTGCAAAGGCATTTCCTAACAACACCAGTAAAATAATCAAAACTCTCATCATACTCGTTTTCATCAACACTGATAAGTCGTGAATTTAACGTTTAATAACTATTTATCAACACTGGCAGCAACAAAAACGCGTAAACACCAGACGGCACAGTTGATCATAAACGATCCGACACCTCTATCCACTTATAACCATGCCCGATTAAACTGAGATTGTCTGCTGTATATACCGCTTGATGAAGCAAGTCTTTCATAGTCTTGCCATCTATATTTATCGCTATATGTTTCGGTGCATCATCCAGGTTGTGCACTACCAGCAATTGCTTCCCCTGCCAGGTATAAAGCATCGCTATAACTTCGGGCGCGTTGGTCTTTATAATCTTCCAATTACCATAAGCAATTTCAGGATGTTTTTTTCGCAGGGCAATCATGCGTCTCAACCAGTTTAACAGAGAATTATTGTCCAACTTGCTTGCAGCAACGTTCACGTGCTGGTAGCTATATATACCAGCATCAATAACAGGCAAAACCGGTTTACTGCTGGTGGTAAAGCCTGCATTTTTTGTGTTATTCCATTGCATGGGCGTACGCACAGAGAGCCGTTCCTTCAGTGACAGATCGTCCCCCATTTCAATCTCATCACCATAGCGCAGCACAGGTGTACTGGGCAGTGATAGCAACAAACTGTAGGCAAGCTCCAGGTGTTGCCGATCGTTATTAAGCATAGGAGCCAATCTTCGGCGAATGCCGCGATCATATAGTTGCATATTTTTATCCGGGCCAAACGAATCGTATACCTGTTGTCTCTCTTTGTTACTCAATCTTCCCAAATCCAGTTCATCATGATTTCTGAGAAACTGCCCCCATGCGCACGATGTGGGAATGGCTTTTGTTTCTTCGAGCGATTTCTCCAACGGCTTGCCCTGCTCCGATGCAAGCGCATAAAACAAGTGCTGATTCACAAAGAAATTAAACATCATGTGCATACCATTGCCATCTTTACCAAAAAAGTCTTTACTCTCTTTTGGCAATACATTGGCTTCGCCCAGAATAACAGCCTGTGGATTGATGCTATCAACCAGGAGGTGCATCTCGGTGAGCAGCTCAAATTGATGCTCGAACCGGTCACCTTTCTTTTCAGGAATCTCTATAAAGAAAGGAACGCCATCGAGCCTGAATCCATCGAGGCCGAGATGCAACCAATAGCGGATAACTTTCTTTATCTCTTCTTTCACAGCAGGATTCTGCATGTTTAAGTCGGGTTGAAAATCATAAAACCGGTGGTAATAATATTGATGCGCGCTTGTATCAAAAGTCCAGATGGATTGTTGTACTCCCGGAAATACCATTCCCTTGTCGTAGTTTGACGGGCGATCGTCACTCCATACATACCAGTTGTGATGCAATGTATGTTTACCTTTTCTTGCATCCTCAAACCAGGGGTGCTTGTCGGAAGTATGGTTTACCACCAGGTCCATAATTACTTTAATATTTCTTTCTCGTGCAGCGTGTAAAAAATCCTTAAAATCTGCGAGTGTTCCGAGCCGTTTATCAATGCCATAGTAATCTGATATATCATATCCATCATCGCGGTTAGGTGTCGGCTGAAAGGGAGCAAGCCAGATGACCGTTGTACCCAGTGAATCAATATACCCAATCCTGGAAGTAAGCCCTTTAAAATCGCCAACACCATCGCCATCACTATCCTTGAATACTTCTACATCCAGTGTATAGATGATCGCGTTCTTGTACCAGAGTGCTGCCGTTTGATCCGGGGAAACGGCCTGATTTTCTTTCGAATCCGGATGCGTATTCCCGCATCCCCAAAGCAGTAATAAAATCAGCAAACGAAGAGCAAAATTATATACAGGTATTTTTTTCATTTTCAGGCTTTCTGTGATCATAATGGCTTGAATAAATTCATGCCAGTGCATATATATTGTTTTTGCCACAGCGGTTATTGCATCTCCATAACAGATAGAAACACAAGGCACAAGAATTTAGAGGATAGACGTTTTGCTAAATATATATCGCATGAATAATTATCTGAAACTGATACATTGTCGCTACCAGATGTTGTTGTGGCTGATTTTTATAATTTTTATTTCATGTGATAATAATAACAATGATGGTGATGCAGGACCAGACAACAATCATGATCTTACGCTGGTGGCCAATTCTTCTTCGCAATGGACCGGTATAGCTGTTTCCCAGACATCACGTACATTTGCAAACTATCCGAACTGGAAAGAAGGTCATACACTGTCGGTGATTGAATTGACAGATACAGCGAACAAGCGACCTTATCCCAACGAAGCCTGGAATACATGGACAGGCGAGCAAGACCCGTCAGAGCATTTTATTTGTGTTCAATCTGTGTTTGTTGATCAGCAAAATTATCTGTGGATTCTCGATGCCGCCAATCCACAGCGCAAGGGCGAATATCTGGGTGTTGTGCCGGGCGGTGCCAAGCTGGTAAAGATTGATCTTAACACCAATACAGTTGTCAAAACAATTGTATTTCATGAACCAGCTATTGAGAAGAACAGTTACCTGAACGATATCAGAATAGACGAAGCCAGACAGATCGGCTATATAACTGATTCCAACGAGGGCGCATTGGTAGTGGTAAACCTTCAATCTGGCGAAGCCAGAAGGTGCCTGGCTCAAGACCCCACTACGAAGTCGGAAAATAGAATTCTTACTGTAGAAGGAATAAAAGTCCGAAACGAAAAGGGAGAATATATAAACTTTCATTCAGACGGAATTGAAATCAATCCCGACAAAAGTTATATATACTGGCGACCGATTAATGGAGAAAGTCTTTACAGGCTTTCGACGGCACTATTAAACGACCCGAACGTTACTGACAGTACTTTATCGGCGAACGTTCAACACATGGGCGACTTTCCACCTTCGGATGGCATGATCTTCGGAAAGAATGGCCGTTTATACCTTACTTCTATAGAAGAAAATGCAGTGAGAGTATATGATGAAGGCGAAAGTGCAACCAGTATAGTAACGCAAGGTGAAGATCTGAAATGGCCCGATTCATTTGCTGTTGGCCCGGATGGAACCATCTACGTAACTACTTCACAAATTCACATTAAAAATCCCACACAACCTTACAGAATTTTCAAATTTCAACCATAATATCCTAGAACGGCGATGCCTGGTAAAGACGATTATAAGCCCGAAAGAGCTCCATGGCTTTACGCATGTTGTGGCGGATTGCATCAGGAGTTTCATCATCTTCCAGGGCAGCCTGTAGTGTCACGATCATATTAAGAATATAGCTTGCTATGTGCGCAGCACTCCTCCTTTCAAATTCCGCGATGGAATCATCTACCCGCTTCTGAAGTTCGCCATCACTGACAGCACTTCGTATCCTGATTACGACTTCGGCACAATAAGTCACCATAATTCGTTTTTTTGATTTTGCCCGGTAGGTAGGTTATAGCAATATAACCAGTTTAAGTAAAAATCCCAACGCAATGGCGCAGTTTTATATGTTGATTTTAGTCAACGTACAATTTTATAGACTACAGGTAGCTTAAATGCTGTTTTCAGAATATACTATACATCATTGTTTACACACAAGGTTCAGCATTAGCGTTCACTATTTGCGATGACAATTGTGGAATGGTAACGGTAACTGTAGTTCCATCACCATAAACAGAGCTTATATTAATTTGCCCGCGCAGCTTTGCAAGAATGTCTTTTGCAATATATAACCCGAGGCCGGCACCCTGACTTTTCTCCGTTCCGCGATAGAACATGTTGAAGACTTTGGGAAGTATATCTGTTCGGATACCAATACCATTGTCTTTTACAACGATCGATGCCTCAACATCGGTAGTATGTATTTCAATATCCACAATCGCCTCACGATTTTTTTCAGTATATAAAAATGCGTTTGATAACAAACTTCGAAGAATAGTCTGGATACGATTTGTATCTGAATAAAACGGTATACTGGTTGATAAGGATATATTTTTTCTGATAGGGTTCGCTTTGTCTATATAGCTAAGCTTCTCCAGGCACGATTGTAAAATCGTTTGCCAGTCGATAGCTGTGGGTTGTGTTTCACTTCTTGCATTTTGCGAATACTCCAATATTTCACGCAACGTTTCATCCAGCTTGCTGATGCTGCTTTCCATCATGTTGTGAAGTGAAGACACCGTCTGTATATCTTTTTGTTCTTTGGCAAGACGCAGGAGTCCCATAACAGAAGCAAGCGGACCGCGCAGGTTATGCGAAACACTATATACAAAGCTGTCGAGCTCTCTGTTTACTTTCAGCAATTCTTCATTTTGCTTTCGAAGCAAAAGCCTCGCTTCGCGTTTCAGCTTTTCTATTCTGCGTTTCTTTAGTGCACCTTTTATAGCAGACGGCAAGCGGGCCAGGTTTGATTTCAGTATGTAATCATCAGCCCCCTCGCGCAGGCACGATATAGCATACTCGTCTGATACCGTACCTGTAACCAGGATGAACGGTGTAGAAGGTACTTCCTGTAAGCATATTTTAAGTGCTTCACGCGAATTAAAACCCGGAAGACCATGATCAGAAAGTACTACATCGGGTTTAAAGGTTTTAATGGCATGATCAAACTCATCTCGTGTGTCTACGCACTGATTGGAAAATACCAGCTTTTCCTTGCGAAGAACATGCTCAATCAGAATAATGTCGTTCGGATCGTCCTCCAGCATGAGGATCTTCAATTGCTTTTGATCATTCATAACCTTGTAATTTAAAGAGTGTCGTGTCAACGGTGACAATAGGTGTCACTGCATTTAATTGCAATTACGGGAAGAGAATGAGGTAAAGGTTCAGTTGCCTAAGTTAGTAATTTATGTATACTAAATTTTGTATGGATGGATTTTTATCGCCAGTCTGCTTTAATTTGTGCCAACATTCATTAACTTAATTACACTTAATCATGCCTCACAGCCGAGATCAGCAGTGTTATCGGCTAGGTAGTGAAGTAAAATTTCTATCGCAATGGATACGAATACTCCGCAGACGGGAATGGAACACCTGGTTTTAGTCGTGCAACAGTTATCGCTTGCGCGCGATCTGGATACGGTTATGAAAATAGTACGAACAGCCGCCAGAAAACTTACCGGTGCTGATGGTGCTACATTTGTTTTGAAGGACAAAGATAAATGTTACTATGCTGATGAAGATGCGATAAGCCCGTTGTGGAAGGGTAATCGCTTTCCGTTAACATCCTGCATTAGCGGTTGGGCTATGCTCAACAAGCGACCTGTTGCTATTGAAGATATATACCAGGATAACAGAATTCCACACGATGCTTACCGCCCAACGTTTGTGAAGAGCCTTGCCATGGTGCCCATCCGAACCATTGAACCTATTGGAGCGATTGGCAATTATTGGGCTAACCACCACCAGACTACAGAGGATGAAGTTAAATTACTTCAGTCGCTCGCAGATATTACAGCCGTAACCATGGAGAATGTAAATGTATATAACGAACTGGAGCAACGTGTAAAAGATCGTACAGCCGACCTGGAAGCTGCCAATAAATCGCTGGAGGCTTTCTCATATTCTGTATCACACGATCTGCGGGCTCCGCTCAGATCTATTTCCGGCTTTGTAGATATTCTCCAAAGAAGCCTCGGCGATAAATTTGACATACACGAAAGGAATACTGCCGAGCGGATCGTGAACAGTGTAAAACACATGGAACAGCTTATTGACGGATTGCTGGCATTTTCCAGGATGGGCAAACAACAACTGCTAAAAACAAATGTAGCTATAAAGAAGATGGTGAGCGATGTTTGCGAAAGTTTCATGGAACAGAAGGGAGATCGCCAGCTTATTTTCCATATATCCGATTTACCCGATATACAGGCCGACACTACATTGATCCGGCAAGTGTGGGTGAACCTGATTTCCAACGCAGTGAAATATACCCGTAAAAAAGAAGCAGCGATCATCGAAATAGGATTTGAAGAAAAGCAGGACAACATTCTTTATTATGTGAAAGATAACGGTGCAGGCTTCAATATGGAATACGCACAGAAGCTGTTTGGTGTTTTTCAGCGCATGCATTTGCAAAAAGATTTTGAAGGCATCGGTATAGGCTTGTCGCTTGTGGAGAGAATTATAGAAAAGCATGACGGAAAAATATGGGCCGATGCAAAAGTAGACGAAGGAGCCACGTTTTACTTCACGTTGCCGGCAAAACACTGACAAGAAGTTATACAAAACTTTTCCCTTTTATTTTGCGTCTTTTCCGGAAACACCGCGTCATCATTACCGTGAAAGTTTATAGCATAAGAATTATGGAACAATTCGAGACACCTGCATGCTTCTTTGAAAACGAACTGAAGGGCTTTGTTTACAAACAGGTAAAAGACAAGGCACTGGCTGAAGACATTGTTCACGATGTATTTATAAAAGTTCAGGAAAAGATAAACCAGCTACAGGAACCCAAGAAGGCAGCCGGATGGATCTACCAGATAACCAGAAATACCATTATTGATCACTTCCGAAAGCAATCAAAATATATAGGCCCTTATGATATAAATGCACACGATGATGCGCTTAATTTTAACGAATGCGTTGAGAATTCATTGAAGAAAATACTCCAGACACTTCCTTTCAAATACAGGGAAGCACTTGAAATGGCCGGGCTTGAAAACATTTCACAACTGGAAATAGCCAATCGTTTGGGAATTTCCTATTCAGGTGTAAAGTCGCGCGTGCAGCGTGCCCGACAAATGCTGAAAGAGAAACTTCACAAAGCACTCGTTATTAAAGCAGACCGGTATGGAAACATTGTTGTCTGCATGAATCGGCAGCGGAATTGTTGCCAATATGTATAGTATAATTACCAAAACGAAGAAAGGCGGGAGTAATCTCCCGCTCTTTTGTTTAGCAGCACCCTGTGCCACCACAACACCCACCGCCTTCGATGGATACGATCAGATCTTCCATGGTAATAGAATTTAGTGAATACTTTAATGAACATTTTGTTCGCCCATAAGACGGACGCTATTCACAAAAGACGCAAAACCATGAAGACGGTGAATTGATCAATGAGACAAGACGGCCTGCGAGGCAGCTTCCGGTATATGACTTAACCACGCTCTGCCGCTTTGTTCATCTGTAAAATACTGCCGCTCTATTTTTTTAACATCTTCGCTGCTGTGCACGTGTTCCATGGAAATTTTGCCAAAAATATTTTCCGGAACAATAAACGCGATGCGGTTGATACCCGCAGCTCTTATTTTGGCATACCATGTATTTCGCAGGTATTCTTCAAACGCGAAGGGATAGATCTTCATCTCCTGCATGTTGATAAGACACGCATCAGCTTTGTAGAACACAATCATAGAATACCCATACTCCGCTATATCAACCAGATTTTCATACGGTATATAGCCTTTACAACAAATGCTTACCAGGTTTTGATCTTGCTCATGCACCACAGTGCCATACTCCTCGATAAAATTTTTCATATTTTTTTAATTTCTCCCTGCGCTCACTCACAGTAAGTGTAAAATGGACTAATCAAAATTACAACAAAAAAACGTTTAAAGGCACGTGCATAGGTGTTCTATAGAAATTTATCGGTGAACAATAGTTACCAGAAGATATACCTTTTAAAAAAGCCCTATTCTTGAGGAAGAACGATAATGATATTTACCACACTATGAGGTATTCTTGGTAAGTGTATTACTGACATTTATAGTGCACTGTTTCCACATCCCAAAGAATCTGTTGTCGGTGATACCGTAGTGGTGATTGACATATCATGGCCATTACCTGAAAATATAGAATGGAGTGTTTTGAAAAAACAAGTGCGGCAGGAAGGTGATAAGCGATATCAACTGCATTTAATCTCCAACCCTTAAGCCCGGTATATATATAATCAAACTTGATTATGAGAAAGGCGTAAGATATACCCGTTTTATAGTGGACTAATCCTGGAGGGTGGCGTGGGTTTGTGAATCTCTCCATCATAAAATAAAAACCTAAGTTTTAAAAGTCGTCTCTCCCGGCACGCCACACCTGGCACTGCATCTGATGTGACGATGCAGGTATATATATCAAGGTTTATGCTATAAAACAACGGTATGGCTACGTACACATATATCTATATCAGAATTCTGTACAGGCTAAAAACAAAAAAGCAACTACCAATCAGTAGTTGCTTTCATTTCGTAGTCCGTACGGGAATCGAACCCGTGTTACCAGAATGAAAATCTGGTGTCCTAACCCCTAGACGAACGGACCGTCTATTTGTGTTTTAGTGTCTTTGAGTGTGCTCCCTTTTTGCTATTCCCTTCAAAAAGGTGTGCAAAGATAGAGCTGCTATTTGGATTTGCAAATCGGTGCTCAAAAAAATTTTTCAAACACAATTTTATTTCATTGGTTTTAGTCCCCGGGGTACTTTATTTTTGGCTTCCGAAATTTTAACCAAAAAAATACAACAATGACTAAAGTAGGTATTAACGGTTTCGGCCGTATCGGTCGCCTGGCTTTCAGAGCTGCTATCAATCGCAAAGATATTGAGATCGTAGGGATTAATGACTTGGTGGATCCTGAATACATGGCTTATATGCTGAAGTATGATTCTACCCATGGAAAATTTGAAGGAACGGTAGAGGTAAAGGATGGAAGCCTTGTCGTGAATGGAAAGAAGATTCGCGTAACCGCTGAGAAAGATCCTGCAAACCTGAAGTGGTCTGAAGTAGGCGCTGAAATCGTGATTGAATCTACTGGTCTGTTCCTTACACAAGCCGATGGCCAAAAGCACATCGCTGCCGGAGCGAAAAAAGTTGTATTCTCTGCTCCTGCAAAAGACGACACCCCTACTTTCGTAATGGGTGTTAACCACAAGAAACTTACTGCACAGCATACAATCGTTTCCAATGCATCTTGTACAACAAACTGCCTTGCTCCTCTTGCAAAAGTTCTGAACGACAAATTTGGAATCGTAGAAGGTCTGATGAGCACTGTGCATGCTGTTACCGCTACACAGAAAACGGTTGATAGCCCTTCCATGAAGGATTGGAGAGGTGGCCGCGGTGCTTACCAGAATATCATCCCTTCTTCTACAGGTGCTGCCAAAGCCGTAGCATTGGTTATTCCTGAACTGAAAGGTAAACTTACCGGTATGTCATTCCGCGTGCCGGTAGCTGACGTCTCGGTGGTAGATCTTACTGTAAGACTGGCGAAAGCAGCATCTTACGAGCAGATCAAAGCTGCGATGAAAGAAGCTTCTGAAGGCGAACTGAAAGGCATCCTCGGCTATACAGAAGACGATGTAGTATCGCAGGATTTCCTGGGTGATGCCCGCACGTCTATCTTCGATGCGAAAGCAGGTATCGCACTGAATGATAACTTCGTGAAAGTAGTATCATGGTACGATAACGAATGGGGTTACTCTAACAAGCTGATCGACCTGGTATCTGAACTGGCAAAAGTATAAATTAACTATACCGTTTTTTTACAAAACCCGGAGAACGTAAATTCTCCGGGTTTTTCTTTTTATAGCATTTATAGCGGTAAGAGAAGCGGTTGGCACTCTTTTATAGTATAGGAAGCTAAATTTTACCGGGCTTTAAGAAGAAAAAGCCCTGCAAAAACGTTTATACAGTAGCATAAACTTTGGGCTATGGAAGATTATTACCGGATACTCGGCATCAATCCTTCAGCAAATTCCACAGATATACGGGCAGCGTATAAAAAAATGGCCATGCTGTACCATCCGGATCGCAATGCTGGCGAGCCGGCCGCAGAAGAAATGTTTAAAAAAATAAACGAAGCTTATCACGTTCTCTCCGATCCTCTCAAAAAATCACGCTACGACCTCCACCTCAATCCTGATCCGCCGGTAGAAACCATATATACCCAGCAATACGAATTTAACCGGCGCAGGTATTGGCAATGGCAATATGCCCATCAGAAACGCTATAAGATTGATAAAGAATATTTCAAAATTCAGGCACTGGCTTTTCTGGTGTTTATCGTAATAGCAGGCTTCTGCTTTGCCGTTATACATACCACCTATTATTTTGTTGAGCAGAAACGACTTGCGCAGTGGCGGGCAAACAGCCAGGCATTGAACCAGGTAAATGCCCTGTTCGGTACCGGTAAGTTTGACGAAGCATTTGCCATGGTGCTTACGCTACAGGAGAAAGATCCGCTGGAACTGCGCTTCATTTATGCACACGATAGCCTTATTACAACTTTACAAAATTCTGCTGATCTCGAATTTAAAGAACAGCAGTTTGCTGCAGCGGTATCGCATTATATAGTATTAAAAAAACACGAAGAACCCGTACGGTTTGAGACGCTGGAAAAGATAGCACTGTGCCAGTATTACCTGGGTAATTTTCAGGAAGCTGTTACCGCGCTTAAGCACCTTCATAACCAGCAGCCCGAAAATCTCCAGCTCATCTATCGCATCAGCGTTATCAACCTCGACAAGCTCGATCAGCCGGAAGAAGCGCTGCAGTACCTGAACCTTGGCAAAAAACTTTTTAAAGAGAACCTTACAGAGATATATGGCGAGGCCTTCATGATTGTGATGGACCCTGCGGATGCTCCGGATATTTACTACGATATATTTGAGGCCCGCGCCCGTGCAAACCTCATTCTGAAACACTTTGACGATGTAAAAAACGACTGTAACTGGGCCATGTACCTGCGACCCGAAAAAGCAATGCCCTATAAATTGCGGGCACAGGCACAAATCAGCGGACGAACTTTTGAAAATGTATGTGCCGACTTGCGAAAGGCAAAAGAACGAGGCGCAACGGACTCTGAAATACTCATTCGCAAGTATTGCCCGTAAGCAAAACCATAAATTATCTGTACTTTTACATACCGTTAACTGTTTCTGCGGTATGTTATAGAATCACAAGCAACCCAAATAACAGTTAATACATTAAAAGCCCTGTATCATGAACAAACAACTGGATCGCGAACATCTCTTATCCGTTAAGAACAGTTATTTTAATATTCTTGCCTTGTTCCTCGGACAATCCAAGATTGATAGCCGATTTCTCCGGTGTTTACTGAAGTGGGGATTCCAGCTGCACCTGAGTCCCGAAGATCTTGCGAAGGCAAATGTAGATCTTACGCATTTGCAATTTGCCGATCCGGCCGATAAGATTTCCAAGCTCGAATCGATCTATCATCTCGTATATATGATTTACCTGGATGCCGTAGTAGAAGATGTAGAGCTGGAAGTAGCCACTATATATGCCGAACAGCTCGGCTTCCGTCCATCGATCGTGAGTGATCTTTTCAAATCTATAGCGACCGAAGCATACGATGAAGGAGAAACCCGTGATGTGCGCCAGGAGGTAATGGATTTTCTGAAGCTGCACGAAGCGTAAGCTGCTTCATCTGCACTATATATATTTCCGTTCATTTTAAAATTCATATTTCCTTAACACGGTTTATAATCCGAACCGTTAAGGCTGCGTTAGCTTTGTGCCCTTGAACTAGCAATGTTCTGGAATATTAATACCATCGGAAAGCGTTTATTCCTTTCCTTCAGCATCCTGGCGGTAAACGTCATTATCATCTCGGTCCTCTCCTACCATTTTATTTCCCGCACGCGAAATATTTATGAGCTTACCAAGCGCATTGAAGACGAGCGCATTCAAATTGAACGCCTGCTCAAGCTCGATCTCGACTTTCTTCGCTTCGAAATCATTAACCAGGATTTTTACCGCACCAATCAGAGTGCTGTATTACTGCAGCGCGATAGCCTGAACAATATCATTCTGCAAGAGGCTGCCTTACTCAACACGATCATGTTCGACTACAACCTGGGGGTGCAAAAGAATTTCGACTCCATCAATCAAACACTGCAAACCTATAACACTACGTTCGCGCGTATCAAGGAGAAAATAATATACCGTGGTTTTAAAGATTATGGCATGGAAGGGCGCATGCGTAAATTTGCGCACGAACTGGAGAAACATACTACCGAGGTAAGCATCGTAGATATACTCACCCTGCGCCGACATGAAAAGGATTACTTTCTGCGAAAAGAAAAAGTATACAAGCGCAGATTCAATTCATTGGCTGATTCGCTCATTACACGCCTCGGTTCTGAAAACAGTTTTGTAGTACACCTGCTGCGATCGTATAAAGAAAATTTTAATCAGCTGGCAACATTGGACGAAGAGATCGGACTTATACCTACACAAGGATTGATGGGCGATCTGAATAATCGCACCAACCAGCTCTCAGCACAATTAACATCGTTGGTAGACCTGTCAGACGAGCGTGCCAATGCTATCATCCGGCAAAGTCTTTTTACCTATATCATCATTGGCGTAAGTGCTATCATCGTTTCGTTTATACTTACTTACGTGACGGCACTGCGACTCACGCGACCTATCAAAAAACTGTCGCACTCCATCGGCAAGTTCATGGTAACGCAGGGACTGAATGAAGATGAACTGAAAGACGCGGGGGTAACCAACGAGATCAGCAATCTCTCGAACGCCTATGTAAAGCTTACCCGGAAACTGAAAACACAGTTTGATGAGATTCAGAAAAAATCGCAGCTTCTTGAAAAGCGAAATGCAGAGTTACAGAAGCTCAATGAAGAGCTTGACCGCTTCATCTATAGCTCTGCGCACGATCTCAAATCACCGCTTGCCTCCATGGCCGGGCTTGTGCATCTGGCCAAGCGTGAAATGAACGTAGCGGAGCATAACCATTACTTCGAGCGCATGCAGAACAGCATCGAAAAAATGGAAGGCTTTATCCGCGACATTACCGACTATGCCAAGAACAAGCGGCAGCAGATCAAGACTGAAAAGATAAACCTGCAAACGGTATTCAACGATATATTTCAGAGCTTCCAGTTTATGCCTCAGGCAGAGCGCATCACCACGACCATACACATTGGCAGCGGAGAATTTTACACGGACAAAACACGGCTTGAGATTATCCTTAAAAACCTTATCTCCAATGCTATACGGTATGCCGATCTGGATAAAGAAAAGCCCTCCCTCCTCGTGGAGGTCATCCACGAGCGTAACGTCACGATTATAAAAGTAGAAGACAACGGTATTGGTATTGCCGATGAGCATATCTATAAAATATTCGATATGTTTTATCGCGCCAGCGACTATGCCAAAGGTTCGGGCATTGGCTTGTTCCTGGTGCGTGAGTCCGTAAAAATGCTGCGGGGTACTATCGCCGTGGAATCAGAATTGAATAAGGGCACTACGTTTATCTTAACTTTGCCTACCTTGAATCAGGTAAACGTGAATCAATTACCTGAATCTGAACCCATTAAATTCCTGACAGCATCATGAAATCTTTTTTTGTATTGCTATTGCTCACCTGCCTGTCGGCCGGGGCACACGCACAGTCTGTTACCGTAATCAATGAGCTTAACCACTTTATAGATGCGTGGCACAAGGCTGCGGCCGATGCCAACGAGAAGCTTTTCTTCGGGTGTATAGCTGACAACGGTATCTATATTGGCACAGATGCAACGGAGCGTTGGACGAAGCCGGAGTTCCTGGCGTACGCTAAACCTTATTTCGATAAAGGAAAAGCCTGGACGTTTACACCCCATAATCGAGACTTTCATGTAACATCTGAAGGTAATTTTGCATGGTTCTCAGAACTTTTAACAACACGCATGGGCACATGCCGTGGCTCCGGTATACTTCGTAAAACTGCTGATGGATGGAAAATAGAACAATATCACCTGTCGGTAACAGTTCCCAATGAAGCAATGAAGGATTTTATAGCATTGATGGATAGTTACCAGCACGAACGGGGTAAATGACACTTGAGCCTTGTACGTATAAAGCTAACATTGCCAATCCCTTACGGTTAAGTCACAAATGTATGGTTTCACATTACTTTCGGTTGAAATCAGGGGCCTGTTTTTCCGAATTTTGAAGTGTAAAAACCCCACAGCCATGCCATACATGAAGAACCTTGATTTTAGAGATGTAAGCAATGCCCGGGTAGGTTCCCGGCTTAAGCAAGTACTTGTGTTGATAGGTGCTATCCTGATCGGTATGATCATCTCCATTACAGTGAATGCAGCGTAGCAGGCTCCCTATTAAGTAGTTAACGATTTTTAATATCCATTTTTTAAACGCAAGATTAAACCAATTTTTTTTAAGGTTAAATTTAGTTTCAGCAAAACCCCGGCTATCGGGGTTTTTGTTTTTTATATCAGTACCTGCCTCCATCGCCATCGTTGGTTTATCTTTACAACATGGAGTTCAGCCAGGATATATTTCTTAACAATATTGCCCAGACAACCGATTCTCCTTACCTGCTCACTATCGATCGGGCTGAGGGAATCTATTTATACAGTCCTGATGGCAAGCGCTATACAGACCTCATTTCGGGTATTGGCGTAAGTAATATTGGCCATCGCCATCCCAAAGTAGTGGATGCCATTAAAAAGCAGATCGATAAGCACCTGCATGTAATGGTCTATGGCGAATTTATCCAATCAACTCCCAACCTCCTCGCACAGAAGATCACTTCGCTCCTGCCCAAAAATCTGAATTGCTGCTACTTCGTGAACTCCGGCACGGAAGCCAATGAAGGTGCATTGAAATTAGCCAAGCGCTATACGGGGCGCACCGAGATTGTATCCTTCCGCAAATCATACCATGGCAGTACGCATGGCTCGATGAGCGTATCAGGCAATGAGATCAAGAAGCAGGCATTCCGGCCTTTGCTTCCGGATGTGCGCTTCATCGAATTCAATGTTATGAAAGACATCGAACAGATCACCACATCCACGGCATGCGTGATCGTAGAAACGGTTCAGGGTGATGCCGGTGTTCGCATTCCATCGCAAGCCTATATGAAAGCCCTGCGTGCGAAGTGCAACGAGACGGGAGCTTTACTTATACTCGATGAAATTCAATGTGGCATGGGCCGCACGGGTACGCTCTTTGCATTCGAGCAGTTCGGCATCGTGCCGGATATACTTACTACAGCAAAAGCATTTGGAGGCGGATTACCCATCGGGGCTTTTATCAGCGACCGAAAGATTATGCGGTCGCTTACACATGATCCTATGCTGGGGCACATTACTACGTTTGGTGGTAATCCGGTTTGTTGTGCTTCAGCACTGGCTACTTTGGAAGTAATAGAAGAAGAAAAATTACTCGAACAGGTAGAAGCAAAAGGAAAGCTCTTCGAACGATTATTGAAACACCCACAGATAAAAGAAGTAAGAAGGATCGGCCTGATGTTCGCGATCGATTTTGATTCTGCCGAGCGGGTAAACAAAATTGTAGAGCAGGCCAAGCAACGAGGCATCATCACCTACTGGTTCTTGTCACATCCCTATAGTTTTCGTATAGCACCCCCGCTTACTATTACCGAAGAACAAATCAAAGAATCATGTGCCTCCATTTTGCTGGCTATCGATAATGCTTAATTTCGTTGCATGCCTGATCATCCGTCAAAACCATTCGACCGGCTCGACTATACCTACAAGCTGCTCGTTATTATTGCGCTCTCTGTAACAGCCATTGTGCTTGCGCAGGATATCATTATACCTTTTGCATTTGCCGGTATACTTTCGGTTGTTATGCTGCCGGTAATCAAAAGGCTGGAAGACCGCGGCGTAGGCACAGCGCTATCCATTACTCTGGTGCTCTTTACCACGGTTGTGGTGCTTGCACTTTTTATCTGGCTTATTGTGAACCAGGTGGTAGGCCTCGTAGATGACCTTCCAAACCTGCAGGTAAAATTCGAATCCTTCATCGACCAGATGAGTCGTACGCTGAAAAGAGATTTTGGCATCAGCAAAGCGGAGCAGAAAAACCTGGTGGGCGAAATCATGCGCAGCATCAGCACGTACCTGGGCGGTATACTTCTGTCAACCACCAACATCATTTCTACACTGGTACAAATACCGATCTATATATTTCTTTTCCTGATATACCGCGACAAGTTTCGCCTGTTCTTCTTAAGTATGCTCAAAAGCGAAGAGCTGATCTGGAAGAAAGATGTAGAGCGCGTTATTCAAGGCTATATATCCGGTTTGTTCCTGGTTACGCTCATCATTGCAGCGCTCAACACCATCGGGTTGTTGGCATTAGGCATCGAGCACGCTATATTCTTCGGTATACTTTCCGGTGTACTCACCATCATTCCCTACGTAGGTATCATCATCGGGGCTACTTTCCCGATCGTGATGGCACTCATCACCAAAGAAAGCATCTGGTATGCCGTGGGAGTAGTTACTGTGTTCGCCACAGTACAGTTCTTCGAAGGTAATTTTATAACCCCGCGCATCACCGGTTCAAAAGTCAGCATCAATGCATTGGCTGCTATCATTGCATTACTCATTGGCGGCAAGCTGCTCGGCATAGCCGGTATGATCCTGGCCGTGCCGGGTATAGGATTGATGAAAATCCTGCTGGCGCATACGCATCGCCTCAAGTCGTTTGTGATCCTGCTTGAAGATGATTCTTCCGGCGGAAAAAAAGTACCCGAGACTACAGCCGATATAGTGGTTCAGGAAATTGAGCGTGAAGGAGATGAAGAACCTCCTACAGTTTCTCAATAACCAGGTTGTGGTTGGTATAGATACAGATGTCGGCCGCTATCGTGAGACTTTCGCGTACAATCTCCTCGGCAGTCAAATGCGGGGCATGACGTTTCAGTGCGAGTGCAGCGGATTGTGCATACATCGCTCCTGAACCAATAGCAGCGACTTGATTATCGGGTTCCAGCACATCGCCTGTGCCGGAGAGCACCAGTAATTCATCTTTGTTTACCGTGATCAGCATCGCTTCAAGTCTGCGAAGGAAACGATCCATACGCCAGTCTTTTGCCAATTCTATAGCAGCACGTTTCATGTTGCCACCATAGCCATTCAGTTTTTCTTCGAAGCGCTCAATCAGTGTAAAAGCATCGGCTGTTGAACCTGCAAAACCGGCAAGCACTTTTCCATCCTGTAATTTTCTGATCTTGCGCACATTACTTTTGGCAACATAATTGCCCATCGTTGCCTGACCATCGCCACCAATGGCAACCTGTCCGTTGTGTATAACTCCTATAATGGTTGTTGCGTGAATTTTTTCCATGATTTTGTTTAGTTGTTTTTATTCTACCTGCCTGCGCAGAAATCCGCTCAAACCAAGCCCAACACTGAAGCCGTTGTAGCCATTTCCTTCTGCACTATAATGTTGATATACGATTGAAAGATCGATCGCTACCTTCTTATTACCATCAATAAAAAAAGAATACCCTGGCCCTACCGAAAAACCATTCAATGATACATTCGATCTCTGCTCCGTATGCGTTCGGGAGGGTTGTGTCGGCAAATCGGGCAAGTTGCCGGTCCCTGTTGCATAGGTATCCGCTACATTTTCCTGTTTCGTTCCTCCCCAGAAATAACCTCCCTGTACAAACAGTTTTGCTACCGGGTAATAGCGAACATACGGGCCAAGCGCATAAGCGCGCGAGCGCGTAGTCTCACGGTTAGCATAAACGTTTTGACTGGTTAATAACAACACCGTGCTCGACTCGTCTTTGGCGTACAGGTAGTTGAACTCCACACCTGCCACACACCGGTTGAACACGAAGACGCCTATACTTGGTGTTAACGTCATGCTTTTGTCGCTGCTATTATTGGAGCCGGTATATTTACTATAGCTGTATGCTCCTGTGCCGTTCGTGAAAATGGTCCACTTGTTAAACTGTGCAGCACAACAAAGGGGCAGTGCCACGAAGGCCGCGAGCATAACGTTTCGCATACATTGATTGGGTTAGAGGTTTTTTAATGTATAGGATTTAGGATATAAAAAAATGTCCTGCATTTCTACAGGACATTCAATCTATACCTTTTTATTTATCAGATCAAGATTCTGATCGGGTCTTCCAGCAAGCCTTTCAGCGTTTTGAGGAAGGCCGATCCTACCGCTCCGTCTACCGCGCGGTGATCGCATGACATTGTAACTTTCATCACATTGCCTGGAACCAGTTGTCCGTTCTTTACAACAGCAGTTTCCTTGATACCCCCTACTGCCAGAATACATGCATCGGGAGGATTGATGATGGCTGTAAATTCTTCTATACCAAACATGCCGAGGTTGGAAATAGTAAAAGTGCTGCCTTCCCAATCCGCAGGCTGCAGTTTTTTATCGTGTGCTTTCTGCGCCAGGTCTTTTACTTCCACGGCTATATGCGACAGTGATTTATTATCAGCAAAGCGAATTACCGGTACCAGCAATCCGTCTTTCACCGCTACGGCTACACCGATGTTGATGTGCGCATTCCTGCGGATCTTATCACCAAGCCAGCTCACATTCACATCCGGGTGTTGACGCAGTGCAGCGGCGGTAGCTTTTATCACAATATCATTGAACGATATCTTTACCGGGCTCATCTCGTTGATGCTCTTGCGTGCTTCAACCGCTTTGTCCATGTTGATCTCCATGGTGAGGTAGAAGTGCGGCGCGCTGAATTTGCTTTCGGCCAAACGCTTCGCAATGGTTTTGCGCATCTGCGATACAGGTACATCTTCAAAGCTCACCTGACCTACCACCTGTGGCAATACGATCGGTGCAGCAGCTTTACCTTCTTTACCTGCAGCGGGTTGTGTAGCAGCCGGTGCCGGTTTGTAGTTCTCAACATCATGCTTGGTTACACGGCCGTTCTCACCGGAGCCTTGTATTTTGCTGATGTCGTATCCTTTATCTTTTGCTAATTTCTTTGCCAGTGGCGATGCTTTGATGCGGCCGTTGGTGCTATGATCAGCCGATACCTCTGCAGGAGCAGATGTAGTGGCTGCTGCTGTTGGTTCTGCAGGCTTGGCAGCTTCCGCAGCGGGTGCACCGGCACCGACCTCAGCAGCTTTCAACAGCGTTTGATAGTCAGCACCCTTCTCACCAATGATGGCGAGTACACCATTTACCGGAACCGCTTTACCGGCTTCAGCACCTATATATAACAGCGTACCCGTGTTGTATGATTCATACTCCATGGTAGCCTTATCGGTTTCGATCTCAGCCAGGAGTTCGCCTGACTTCACACTATCGCCTACTTTTTTATGCCAGGCAGCAATCACACCATCAGTCATGGTATCGCTCATCTTCGGCATACGTACGATCTCTGCTTTAATGTTGGATGTATCAATAGCAGGTGCTGCACTGGCCGCAGGAGCCGCGGTGGCAGCTTTCGGGGCTTCTGTTTTGCCACCGGTAGCGGCAGCATTGCTTGCGCCGGCCAGCAGGGCAGAGTAATCTTCACCTTTGCTTCCCACGATTGCGAGAACATCATCTACTTTTACTGCCTGACCTTCTTTTACTCCCAGGTAAAGAACAGTACCGGTGTTGAAGGACTCATAGTCCATTGTAGCCTTGTCAGTTTCAATTTCAGCCATTAACTCACCTGACTTCACGGTATCGCCCACCTTCTTATGCCACTTGGCCACCACGCCTTCGGTCATGGTATCGCTCATTTTGGGCATGCGTATGATTTCTGCCATTGTCGATTGTAGATTTTATGATTTCAAAGATTAGGAAAAAGCCCTTTTGCAAACCGTTGCAAACCTCTTTTTTCCGCATTAAGCTTCCAAAAATAGGGTATAAAAGGCGATTTTCAAGGATTTTTTGAATCCTAAAAATTAAATGTACCGATGAGCAGTTCGAACTTGGTAACAGACGGCCGGATGCCATACGAATACCGGAAACCTACATCGATCTGTGGCAGGAACCTCATAATGTTGATGTCGAATTTCATTTCCGCACCCGTTGAAACATATTCCTGGCTCACCACCTCTTTAGGATATACGGTAGAACCATAACCATAATCAAAGAACAGGTTGGCACGTACACGCTGTACATTCAGTAGCGGCCCGAGTGCTATATCCGGATACCACAGCGGCAATGTATAGTTACCCGACATCGAATAGAAATTCCTGAATCGCGCCACCGACTGTCCGCGCGGCAGTGGCACCCAGTTTCTGAAAGTATAATTATCGAGGCCTTCACCAGTTTTTACATTCAGCGTGGTGGCTATATCAGAATACTGGTATGCCCAATAGCCATAGAAGGAGTGGTGCTTAAAGAGACCTGGGAAATATCCCAAACCATAAAATGAAAACTGGTTGCCGGAGTAATCGCCACCATACGGTGTGTTGAGCACATGCATAAATATAGCCTGTCCCCATTTGCTGTTGATGTCGCGTCTGCTGCGTTTCATGAGGCGCTGTGCCGATACGCTGAAATGGTTGTAGAGCAGGTTACCGTGATCCTGGTAATCGCGAAAGAAGTACTGCGGATAGTTGGAGGGGAACAAGCGACCACCACCATCAATGTTATTGCGGAAGTTTGTAACACGCGTGTAGCCTATATAGTTTCCTATATTTACGGCTCCATAAAATCGCGAACTGGTAGTAACCAACGGAATGCGCAGGCCGGCCTCCACGTTCTCTTCGTCCCATTGAAATTTAGGTTTCTGAGTTACCAGCGTGGTGTCTCTTCCCACCACTTTTGCATACTTCACCGCGTCTTCGGTTGTGGAGCGACTTCCTTTGGTAACGTTCACATCCACGATCGGGAATAAACCCTGGTAGCTTACGCCTGCACGCCAGAAGCCATCACGCTCGTTGATATCATACGTATAGCCTGTTGTGATAGTAGTGGTGCTGAGTATATCACGTGAAGTTATACCAAAGTCTGCACGCGTAAGATTGCTCTCCAGGTATGGTCCCCAGCTAAAGGGATTGATCATGCCTTTTAATTTGGAATATCGTTTTACCGGTAGTGTTTGCTGTGGTATACTATCAAAGAGCATCGGTCTTCCCTCCTGCTCCACCAGGTGTTTATACTCGGTGTCATCGATCACTACATTATTTACCGGCTGCCACGCTGCAGGATCGAACGGTATCTTTACTACATCCAAACCATCGCGCGACTGGTCGTTGTAGTATATTGATTTACCATCTTTCGAAACCGCGGCATTGTACGCACCCAGCCGGCTGGTAGTAACCTGGTATCGCTGTTTCGTCTCCAGATCAATTGCATATATATTGTCGATGCCGCTGGAAGGTGAGTTAAAGAATACATATTTACCATAAAGCACCGGGTGTCCCGCATTTTCCTTCGATACAGGTAGAAGATCGGTTTCGGCACCAGACGCGGCATCTACCAGCGTTATTGTTTTTCCTGTAGCGGTAGTTTTCAACACTATAATTTTAGAACCGTCATCCGACCAGCGCGGCATGGAGTAGAAGTAATTCTGCGGGTTGTCAAATTCCTTTAGCACCTTGCCGGTGAATAACTCCAGCACCAGCAGCGTATTATGATAACCGTTGTCGGAACGGACCGTAACGATCTTGTCGCCTTTCGGTGATAAGGCTGCACTGCCATAGCGTTCGTGCCGGCCACCGATCACACGTTTCTGTTTCGTTTTGTAATCGTATATCTTGATGAGTGAGAAGTTTTTTACCAGCCAGCGCGGATCATAGCCATACTCATTCCACACTACAGAATTTTCAGCTGTGGAAAGCATACCGGCATCGTTGATAAATCCCGGTGTAAAAACTTTTTTCTCCTGCCCGTCTTTCAACAATACAAACTGCTCTATATCACCTATACCTGATTTCATTACGAGTATACTTCCATCTTCCTGCGGTTGGGGATAGAAGTAATCGGTATACGCTGAGCTGCTGCGTACATTTACTTTCTCGAACGAAGTAAGTTTTAACTGATCAATCTCCTTCTGCCATTCCTTGCGTAGTTCGGTGGCCATGTCTGTATACAGACCGGTAACATAGCGGTTAGTCTTGTTATGAATAGCATTGGAAAACGCAAAGGGTATAAACGGAACATTCCACGACCGTGCGGTTATCTTCCCCCATATCTCCGGATCGTTGGTCTTTTTACGCAGGTAACTTACCATGTTATACCCCAGCACATAGTGGTTGGGTATATTATGCTTGTACGATCGCAGGTATTGCTTGTGATAATTGAAAGTTCTTCCTTCCAGTAAGTTGGTTCGAAATACAAGATTAAAGTAAGGTATCTTTCCACGGCCGCTGCGCGTGAATGCTGTTTCGGTAACAACGGCATCACCTTCCCAGAACCACTGCGGTGCAGCTGCCTGCGCCATACCTGCAAGCGTAGGTGTACCAAAGATATAGTAAATCAACCGGTTGAACCCGCGCGTGGCATGCTGGTACTGTACTACGTGCCGGTATTCATGTGAGGCCAGCATATTAAGCCAGTCGCCCGTACCTATAAAATTATAGTCCTGCGGGGGCATGGTATAGAACTCCGATCTGCGTGGCAGAATAGACACAAAGGCATTGGATTGCGATGACTGGTTCTGCAGGATTACTGAAATTTTGCGGGGCCGTGTACCTAACGATTTGGCTTCCGGGTCGTGGATATACTCTAACGTATTAGCCATCCGCTGTGCCTGCTCTTCAAATCCTTTCGGAAACAACACCCTGAAATGCGGTGTATTTACCTGATACCAGTGAATGCCTGTGGGGTTATTTTCCAGAACAGTAGTTTGCGCATGCGCTATAACAGAGAATAGGAAAAGTAAAAAAGGGAGTATTCGTTTCATCCGGAAATAATTTACCTGATGAAATATGAAACTCCCTTTTGTGAAAAGCAACTATTGCTACTTAATTCTGAAAGAACTTATTCGCCTACACGTATCTCTTTGCTGGTAACGGCACTGGCCTGAAAGAGTCCTAACGCTCCATTCGATAAGTTAGTACGCGGCTCGGCTGCAGGCTGATCAAACATACCTCCGTCATTGTTCAACAGCTTGTCAAGGTCGCGGTAAAAGATGTAAGCCTCGCGTGAAAGGCTGAGCACTTCGGCCCGGGCTTTATCGTTCATGCTAAAGAACACCGGAAGCGGAAAGCCATCAATCTTCTCTCCCACCAACTCATCATCGGCATAGTATATATCTGAATCCCGGTCGTAGGTCAACGAATCATTGCGATACGTCTTAAAAAGATAGTAATCTCTTGTTTCTTTAGGTTCCTTTACATACATCAGCACTTCATAAATTCTGCCTGCCAGTTCCGGATCTTTTGCTTCATCTTCGTCAATGCGATACTCTAATTTTTCGATATTGGTAATCGGATTCAGTTTATCCTGTGCGGTATAGGTTTGTCCTTCGGCAACCACGGTGAGGGTATAGGTTCTTCCCACCTGGCCTATAAACGATGTGGGCGGAAGATAGTAACCAACCGAGTCAGCATGATTGCGGGGGTTGTGCACAAAGTCAATGTGGTTGCCCTGATCGTCTTCTATACGCACCGTGGCATCGGTGATGCGCGGTGTCTTTCCGCTGGTATAAAAGCTTACAGACTTGGAAACTTTCACATACTGGTAAAAAGGGTGATTCGTTACCTGTCCTTCGATAACGATTCGTGGCGTATCGTTATTCAGTTTTAATACGACTGTTTCTTCGCAGGAAGCTGCCAGCATGACCAGTGCAGCCAGCAGAAATATACGGTTGAAAGATGTTGTATGGATATACATGGCGCGTACGGATCGGTTAAGCGATTGAGCGGTTGATACTATATACTGCATGTTGATTAGAATTTAATGTTATAGGTTACCGATGGCATGAACGGAAAGAGATATACCATGCGCGCTTCTTTCACAGTTCCATCACCAATTACGTTGCCATCTTTATCTTGCTTGGTTCGGGTATAGATCGTGAACGCGTTCTTGCGACTGTATACATTGTAGATCGAGAATACCCACTGTCCTTTCCATTTACGATTCAGGTTCTTTCTCGGGTTGAGTGTTGCTGAAAGATCCAGCCGGTGGAAGGCTGGCAGGCGATAGCCGTTACGCTCGGTAACAACATCAGGATGATACGTACCATATTCATATTTACCCGATGGAACGGTAGTAGGTCTTCCGGTGCTATAGGTAAAGGCTCCCCCGAATGTCCACTTGTCGTTCAGCTCAAACGCTGCGTTGATGTTCACTACGTTTCTGCGATCGTAGTTGGCAGCATACGTGCGGCCTGCATTTACACCATCGATCTTGCGCTGTGCTTTTGACCATGTATAGCTTACCATACCGGTGAGGCGTCCTTCTTTTTTATTTACCATAAACTCGGCACCATACGCCCACGCACGCCCCTGGCGATATTCAGTCGTCAGGTTCTTGTTCAGCTGTATCTCCGCATTGTCTGCAAAGTCGGTTACATGCTGTGAGTTTTTATAGTATATCTCGGCAGATGCTTCATACATATTGTCCTGCAGGTTCTGGAAATATCCGAGCGCTACCTGGTCGGCCAATTGAGGTTTCAGATAATAGCCGCTGGGGCTCCACGTGTTGAAAGGAAGCGGCACAGTGCCGGCGGCCACGAGGTGAGTGTTCTGCACCATGCGGTTGTAAGAGAATTTTACCGATTGTGTTTCGGATACAGAATAGCGTAATCCTAATCGTGGTTCGAGGTTCGCGTAGGTTTTGACCGACTCCCAGCTCTTAAACTGCAACGAATCTATACGTGTAGGATCGGCATTGTCTTTAGGATCTTCATACAAATATACTTTGCCAGGTCCCATGTTCTGGAAGATGGAGAGACGCACGCCAAGATCCAGCGTAAGCGCATCCGTCAGCTTTCGTTGGTTACTGATATAGAGTCCATGATCCAGCGCATACATTTTGTCGAATACCGTATGTTGAAAGATCGATTCATCTGAGTTAGGTTCGATCGTAGCCGGTGAGAAACGTCTTCCGGAAAGGTGGTATCCGAAGGTAAATTCGTTGTCTACATTGGCAAAATACGTGAGATCGTTCTTAAGACTTACCTCTTGCAAACTGGATTTCCATCTGAACCCCTGCACCGGGTCTTTGATCTCGAAGAGGTAATCAAAGTTACTGGCAATCAGGGTTGTGTTCGAGAACAGGCGTTCATTGAAGAGGTGGTTCCAGCGAAATGTACCGGTGGTGTTACCCCAACCGAAACCTATATCGCCGCCGGAGAATGATATTTTATCGCGACCGGTATAAGCGGATGCAAAAAAGCGGTTCTTGTTATTCGCACGCCAGTTTACTTTTCCATTCAGATCGTAGAAATTTATACTGTTGTCGGTATTGGCTGCTTTCAGATACATGCCGAGGTTCGAAGTGCGGCCCGACAATACAAAAGAGCTCCTTTCTTTTTTGATAGGTGCCTCTATCATTACACGGCTCGCCATGGTGCCAACACCGGCTGTAACACCCAAGCGCTTATTGTTACCGTCAATAGTGCGCACTTCCAGTATAGACGACAATCGGCCACCAAAGCGTGAAGGTATACCGCCTTTATATAGCTCTGATTCTTTAATTACATCGGCATTGAATACAGATACCATACCACCCAGGTGCGATGCATCATATATAGGAGCTTCATCAATCAATATCAGGTTCTGATCACCGCCACCTCCGCGCACAAAAAATGCAGACGTTCCTTCACCGGCCGAAATTACACCGGGCAACATCTGTACATTTTTAATGATATCTACTTCGCCAAAAAGTGTAGGCAGTTTTTTTACCTGGCTGATGTTAAGTGTGTTTTTACTCATCTGCACCGAAACCACATTTTCATCCAACGGTTTCTCAGAGATCTCTACTTCGTTAATGATCTGTGCTTCACCTGCCAGCTCAATGTTTCGTGATACATCCGATTTCATATCGACACTCACATTCTGTATCGTATAGCCTATAAAGCTATACTGCACTTCGTATGTACCTTTGGGAACTGTGATGGAATAAAAACCGTATGCATTAGTAGCAGTGCCTGCCTTTAATTCCGGAATGTATACCGTTACACCGATAAGCTCTTCTCCATTGTCTGCATCTTTCACGTAGCCATTCAGGGTAACTTTATCCTGCGATCGGGCCATGAAACCTGCCAAGACTAACATTGTTGTAACAACCAAAAATCGAGTCATTGTATAATAAGGGGTTTGTGTTATTTCGGTTTCAAGACAATCAGGTGATCGTTACCCCCCATCTCACAAAAAAATATTATCGCGTATTACGTGAACATAGTATGATGTTACATACGCGACTCGGGGGAAGCTTATTAGGACGGGAAAAGAAAATATTGGTTGCCCTGCGCGTAAGAAATTATTGTAATACCTTTGTAGCACTGGCAGCATTGTGTTGCCATGAGAAGTGCTTATGTTCAGAAAGATTAAAGAATTATATCAACAGTATAAACCTTATGTGCGGGTTGACCTTATTATGTACGCATCGCTCATCCTGATGATCATTATTTACTTTATCATCAGCACGGTGCTTTAATAGTGCCGTAACCCGATTAGAGCAATATCTCATCTACATTCTTCTTGATACGCTTCGCCAGTTCATCGGTAGGCAGATCGTTAACGTCACGACCGAACGGATCTTCGATTTCTTCTGCGATCAGTTCAATGCTTAACAACACATACGAAACAAGCACAACCGTAGCAATTGTGAAGTATTCAAACGTTATCACAAACCCGAAAGGCAAGGTAACGATATAGATGAATATAAATTTCTTGATGAACATGGAGTACGAATACGGAATGGGTGTATTCTTGACCCGCTCACAAGCTCCGATGAGATCGATAAAATCTTTCAGCTCTTTATCGAGATTGATAAGCTGATCGCCCGTAAGAATATTTGCTTTATACAACTGGTTTACCCTGCTATACAACAGGGCTGATATCCTGTTGGGTTTATGTTCGACAGATTTCAGCGCCTCCGCTTCTGCACGATCCATATCCAGTTCGTCCAGTTTTACGCCACCACGCAGGTGCTCCTTCATGGCAAACACAAAGTTGGGAATCATGCGGGCAAACCACGCGCGCTCGGTTTTGTTCTCTGCATCGAGGTAGGCATTCAGTTTCAGGGCAAGGTTACGCGTGCTGTTTATCGTGCTGCCCCAAAGTCTTCTTCCCTCCCACCAGCGATCGTACGCAGAGTTGGTTCGAAACACCAGGAACAAACCGAGCACAATACCTAATAAAGAGTGCACGGCTGTAGTACCGGGAAATTCGTTGGGCTTAAATTCAAAATAATCCAGAATAATATAGCAGGATACCCATGTGAAGATGGCGATTACAATAATGGCGGGTAACAAAGTCTTTACGACATGGCGGCTATACGAGTGCAGAATGAGGGCGAGCCAGGTTTTGGGGTTATACTTTACCATACGGCGGTTTTCCGGCCGCTAAATAAGTTCAAGAAATATTCTTAAGCAACGCCTCAACCTGATGAAGTGCATTTGCGTTATAAAATTCAATTCAATATCTTTATGATATCATTTTAATATCACTTCTATGAAAAGAGAAAAGGACTTCAATCCGGTGTCAGGGTATATGATGCTGGTAATCGCAATCTTGATAGCAATATTTGGTGTTGTTGCCATGGCGCAGAGCAGTCCTGTCGCTATACTTTTCATGGCAGCATTCCTCTTTATTATGCCGGGCTTCTTCTTCCTGAATCCCAACAGCTCAATGGTGCTAACATTGTTCGGAGAATATAAAGGCACCGTAAAAACGAATGGTTTTCATTGGGCCAATCCATTCCTCAGCAAGAAGCCTATATCGCTGCGCGCCCGTAACTTCGACAGCGATAAGATCAAGGTAAACGACAAGGTTGGTAACCCGATACAGATCAGTGTTATTCTGGTGTGGCAGGTACGCGATACCTTTAAAGCCAACTTCGAAGTAGATAATTATGAATCATTTGTAAAACTTCAAAGCGATGCGGCTGTGCGCAGACTGGCCGGTCAATATGCATACGATAACTTTGATAAAGAAGAAGAGGTAACACTGCGTTCGGGTAATGATGAAGTAAATCACGCCCTCGAAGAGAACCTGCGCAACCGCCTTGACATTGCGGGCATACATGTAGTGGAGGCACGTATAGGTTCGCTCGCCTATGCTCCTGAAATTGCAGGAGCCATGTTGCGCAGGCAACAAGCTGCAGCCGTAGTATCGGCACGCTTTAAAATTGTAGAAGGCGCTGTAAGCATGGTGCAAATGGCACTTGACCATCTTTCCAAACAACAGATTATAGAGCTGGATGAAGAGCGCAAAGCCGCCATGGTAAGCAACCTGATGGTAGTGCTCTGTGCAGAAAAAGATGTGAATCCGGTGGTAAATACAGGTACGCTCAATCATTGATATATACTCACGGTATGGCGCACGTGCGGAAATATTTTGAAGAGGTACAGCGCTTCCGGCAAAACCGGTGGGTGTGGTATATCTTCACGCCGTTCACGCTGCTCGTGTTCCTTCCGTTGCTGAATGGTATATATATTCAACTCGTGAAGGGAATACCTTGGGGAGACAAGCCCATGAGCAACGATGGTCTGATTGCATTTATCCTTTTTATGCTCGTGTGCTGGGCTCTTACAGGCTGGATGCTATATTCCATCAGGCTGGAAGTATATATCGATTCGGAAGGCGTTCATTATCGTTATTTCCCCAATCGATATACCTGGCGCACCATCGCCAGGGGAGAAATTACATCCTACGAAGTTCGCCGGAAAAAAATTATCTCCGAGACGGGTGGTATTGGATATCACCGGAATGTTTTCAGAAATTCGCGCAGCATGATCATCCGCGGATCGGTATATATACGGCTCGTGCTGTCGGGGGACAGAAAGGTATTGATCGGCACCCAACATCCGGACGAATTTGATAGGGCACTGAAGCGCCTGTTCACCAATCATTCAAACGAGTAGCATGGCGCAAAAAAAACCTTTTGTTCTGAGACTTGATCCTGAAGTTTTGAAAGCTGTAGAGAAATGGGCTGCAGACGAGTTTCGCAGCACCAACGGGCAACTGGAGTGGATCATCAGCAAGGCATTAAAAGATGCCAACCGGCTGAAATCAAAAAGTTAAAATCCGGTATTCACAAAATCCTTTTATATTTCGAGTTGACAGGCTCGTGGCCTGCCTCACACACCTTACCTGCACACCTGAAATATAGCATTGCATTTCACCTAAGCCGAATAAAATAACGTATGAAAACTTTTGGTATCATTCACATTCTCTTGTTTCTGATTCTGATGCTCGCCTATCAATGTGTTTCGGCGCAGGATTATGTTATCACCACAAAAGGAGACTCTATTACCGGCACAGTAAAGCAACTGGCCTTTGGCCACGAGAAAAAAGTGCAGGTTACCGGTGCCGATAAAAAGAAACAGATATTCCCGCTTTTCCATGTGAAATACTTTATACTGAAGGGAGAAAGATACCAGCCGGTGAAAGGCCCTGCCGGTTATGCTTTTATGAAGCTGCTTAAAGAAGGCTATGTTTCATTGTTCGCTTTTCAACAAGAGAACCAGACTACCTACGATGGCCGCTTTCTTTTAAAGCGCGATGGCGAAGGTTCTGAAGTTCCCAACCTGAGCTTTAAAAAGATCATGACCCGCTTCTTCGACGATTGCCCTACCGTATCTGCCAAAATTGATGAAGGTAACTATGGCAAAAAAGAATTACTGCAGATTATTGATGAGTATAATGCATGCATTGCAGGAAGAACTGCCGAGCACACACAGGTAATCGCTACACGTGTAGAGCAAACCAAGAAGATAAACTCATGGGATACACTGGAAGAAAAAGTAAAAGGCATGAGCGATTTTGACGGCAAGACAAACGCACTCGAAATGATAAGCGAGATCAAAAATAAAATAGCGCGTGCGGAGAAAGTACCCAACTTCCTCATTACCGGTTTGAAAGGAGCTCTCTCGCAACCTGAACTTCAGGCCGACCTGGAGAATGCATTGAAAGAATTGAACTAACACGTAGTTGACAGAAAAATTTCAGGCGCTATACTTTTCTTCCATGAAAAGTATAGCGCCTGTTGCATGAGCCCCTGCTGAGTATGAACTGGAAGAAGATTGGACATAAGCTGAAGAAGATATTTGTTATACTCTTTCTCGCACAACTGGTATATATTATTCTGCTGAAGTGGATAGATCCTCCTGTTACCATTACACAACTGGTGAGCTGGGTATCCGGGTATGGATTGAAGCGCGATTATATTACCTGGAAAGAAATGTCCAGCAATGCTCCGCTGGCGGTGATGTCATCCGAAGATCAGTTGTTTCCGGTTCACAATGGTTTCGACTGGAAGAGTATAGAGAAAGCGATCCGATATAACGATCGTAAAAAAACTTCTATTATCCGTGGCGGTTCCACGATTAGCCAGCAGGTAGCCAAAAATGTTTTTCTGTGGCAAGGTCGCAGCTGGACGCGTAAAGGACTTGAAGCCTACTTCACGTTCATGATCGAGAAGATCTGGGGCAAGAAGCGTATACTGGAAGTATACCTGAATGTTTCGGAGATGGGCCGCGGTGTATTCGGCATTGAAGCGGCTGCACACTATTATTTTAAAAAGCCTGCGCGTAAACTTACACAGCGTGAAGCTGCACTGATTGCAGCATGTTTGCCCAATCCTAAAAAGTATAAAGTCAATCCCGCTTCGCCTTACATGGACAGGCGTGCAACCTGGATCGTTTCACAAATGAATTACCTGCGAAGCGATGACGATATCGATGCACTATTGAAAGGAAAAGTGATCGAGAAGAAAGGATACCGGCATGAGTAGCTGCAGGCTTCTGGCTGCTGGACATATTGAGGTCAAGGAATGATTTCTTTGGGAAACTATGTGTCTTCTTTGTGTTCCTTTGCGTGATGGGATTTTATTTTCCACATCCCGATAACTTCTATCGGAAACAAAATAACACGGAAACTGTCTTTCCAGTAGCCTGCAGCCTGTGGCTAGTAGCCGTTCTGCCAGCTGCGCTATTTCGATTGCAACAAATTTTAATCTTTGCCTAACTCGCTACGCCCGGTGCACGTCAGTCTTTTCGTTATCTTTGCAGCTTGATTTGTCCACAACAACATGATTGCAGCAAATAACATCTCTCTTCAGTTCGGCAAGCGCGTACTTTTTGACGAAGTGAACATTAAATTCACTTCCGGCAACTGTTACGGTGTGATCGGTGCGAATGGTGCCGGAAAATCCACGTTCCTGAAAATACTGGCTGGTGATATCGATCCTACCCGCGGAAACATCAGCATTGAACCCGGCAAACGCATGGCCGTGCTCCGCCAGAACCACCACGCTTACGATGAAACATCGGTGCTGGATACAGTACTGATGGGACACAGCAAGCTGTGGAGCATTATGCAGGAGAAAGATGCGATTTATGCGAAGCCCGATTTCTCGGAAGAAGATGGCGTTCGCGCATCAGAGCTTGAAGCTGAGTTTGCCGAAATGGATGGATGGAATGCACAGTCAGATGCAGCAGCGCTGTTGAGCGGACTGGGCATTGTGGAAGAAGATCATTACAAGCTGCTGAAGGAATTGAGCGGTAACCAGAAAGTACGCGTGCTCCTTGCACAGGCGCTGTTTGGAAATCCGGATATCCTGATCCTCGATGAACCTACCAATGACCTTGACATCAACACGATTACGTGGCTGGAAGACTTCCTGCTGGATTTCAAGAATACCGTGATCGTTGTATCCCACGACCGTCACTTCCTCGATACCGTTTGTACGCACATCGTGGATATAGATTTCAGTGCCATCAAATTATATACTGGTAACTATACATTCTGGTATCAATCCAGTCAGCTTGCGTTACAACAGCGCTCGGCTGCCAACAAGAAGGCTGAAGACAAAAAGAAGGAATTACAGGAGTTCATTGCCCGCTTCAGCGCCAATGCTTCCAAATCACGCCAGGCTACGAGCCGCAGAAAATTACTGGATAAGATCAACGTAGATGATATTCAACCTTCTACCCGCCGTTACCCTGCTATTATATACCAGCAGAAACGCACGGCTGGCGATCAGATCCTGCAGGTAGAAAATCTGAGCTACTCACTCAACGGCACCACACTTTTCAAGAACCTTGATTTCTTTGTAAACAAGGGCGACAAGATTGCAGTGCTGAGTAAAGAAAGTCTCGCGATTACATCGTTGTTCCAGATACTGGCAGGTGAACTGAAACCGGATGGCGGTGAATTCAAATTCGGACAAACGATCACCACAGCCTACTTGCCGAACAACAACGAAAAGTATTTTCAATCGAACGATAACCTGATCGACTGGCTTCGTCAGTTTGCAGAGGAAGAGAACAAGGATGAAGTATATATCCGCGGGTTCCTCGGTAAAATGCTTTTCTCAGGCGAAGAAGTATTCAAGAAGTGCAATGTACTCTCCGGAGGAGAAAAGATGCGCTGCATGATTTCACGCATGATGCTGGCCGGTGCCAACGTGCTCATCCTCGATGAGCCTACCAACCACCTCGATCTTGAATCGATCACAGCGTTCAACAACGCGCTGAAAGATTTCCCGGGCACTATATTGTTTACCTCACACGATCACGAGTTCACCCAAACGGTAGCCAACCGCATCATCGAAATAACACCGAATGGTTTCATCGATAAGCTGATGAGCTACGATGAGTATATTGAAAGTGATAAAGTAGCAGAACAGAAAGAAGCGCTCTACGCGTAAGCTGATAATAGCGTAGTTCAACAATTTATAGTAAGGCATCTCTACACAATCTTCAACGATTCATGGTAGAGATGCCTTTTTATTTTACTCTATTCGTAGCGCAGACTTTTTATCGGGTTGGTAGCTGCTACTTTTATCGAGTGATAGGAGATCGTGATCATCGAGATGGCCAGACAGACCAACGTAGCAGCAATGAGCGTGATGTATCCTACCTCTACGTGATAGGCATACGCCTGCAGCCACTTATCCATAAAGTACCATCCGAGCGGGCAACCTATACAGGCAGCAATCAATACCAGCATGGTAAACTCGCGACTCATGAGTTGTACCAGCCCCGGCACAGTAGCACCCATCGCCTTGCGGATGCCGAGCTCTTTGGTTCTGCGTTCAGCCGAGAATGCAGAAAGACCGAACAATCCCAAACATGATATAAAGATGGAAAGTATCGCCAGCGTATTAAACACTTTTCCACGCTGACCTTCGGCTTTGTAAAACTGTTCCCAGTCCTGGTTGAGGAAACTATATTTGAACGGATAAGCCGGAGCATATTCTTTCCAGAGCTTTTCCACTGAGCGTATCGCAGCTTCTGTTTCGTTAGCCTTCGCGCGTACCAGCAGGCAATTACGCCAGCCAGCGTTTACACGAATTACCAGCGGTTCAATTTCACTATGCAGCGAGCCGAAGTTAAAATTCTTTACTACACCAATGATCTTGCCTTTCTTTTCCCACATGGTGAGATCTTGGCCTGCAGTACCGTTCTTGAACCCGAATTTCGCCGCTGCTTTTTCATTTACTATATAATTATTGGTATCGGTAACGAGGCTGCGATCAAACGGGCGTCCTTCGGCCATTTGCATGCGCATGGTCTGTATAAATTCATAATCAACATCCATGTTCGAAAAGAGAATGCGCTCGTTTTCATCCTTACCTTCCCATTGCAGGTTCGATGTGGAATTGCCGACATCAATCGGTAACTGACTGGATGCTGTTACCGATTCAATGCCCGGCTCGGTCATAAGCCGTGTGCGGAACGTTTCGTACTTCTTGGGTATATCTCCTTCCAGCCACACCGAGAAAAGGTTTGTACGATCAAAACCTATATCGCGATCTTCCATAAAACTCATCTGTCGAAAGACAACCACCGTGCTGATGATTAAGAATATAGAGAAGGTGAATTGCACCACCACCAATCCTTTACGAAATATAGCGGCACGGCTGCCGCTCTTCAATTGTCCTTTGAGTACTTGCACCGGTTTAAATTCCGAGATGAATAATGCCGGATAACTGCCGGCTACAAATGCCGTTGTAATAATGATGGCAATAAAAATGAGCAGTGTTTTGGCATCGAGCAGATTTAAACTGAGCGATTTACCGATGATGTTGTTAAACACTGGTATTAGTAAATATACCAGCAGCATGGCGATGAGTGCCGAAACAAATACAGTTATAAACGACTCGCCCATAAACTGCCGGAATAGCTGACTGGGCACTGCTCCTATTACTTTGCGTAATCCTACTTCTTTGGCACGTTTTGTTGCCTGTGCGGTAGAGAGGTTCATGAAGTTGATACACGCAATTACCAGTACAAACACAGCCACAATAAAGAAGATGCGCACGAACTCGATTCTTCCGCCGGACTGAATACCATTCTCAAATTCATTATACAAATACGCCTCACCAAAAGGTTGAATGAACAGCTCTACATTCGATTCCTTTTCGTGTTCCTTAATCTCTCCTTTCAGTTTCTTGGCAAACGCAGCTGCATCCGTACCTTCGGCAAGCAACAGAAATGTTCGAATGTTGTTATTGCCCCACTGGTCGAGCCAGCTTTTGTTCTCATCAAAAAATGACTGAAACGGCAGTAAATATTGAAACTGTATCGATGAATTTTTACCAATGTCTTTTACTACGCCCGTCACGGTAAAAGCAGTTTGCGTATTGAGTGTGAGAATCTTTCCCATCGGATCGTCATCGCCAAAATAGCGCTTCGCCATCGTCTCGCTGATCACGATGGAATTCTTTTCCTTGAGCGCAGTCTTTACATCGCCTGCTACAAAGGGAAATGAGAACATTTCGATAAAATCCTGGTCGACATAAAAACCCTCATTATAGAATGATTTATCCTGATACTGGAATAATTGCGTCATCTGCCACGTCCATCGCGTAGCCTTCTCGATCTCCGGAAACTTATCTTTAATGAAAGGCGCCATGGGCCCTGGCGTTGACTGGAAAGTATACATCCTGCCATCGGAGTATGTCTGGTTCTCCATAACCCGGTATAACCGGTCACTGTGAGCGTGAAATTTATCCACTCCCAGTTCATCATTCACCCACAAAAAGATGAGCAACGCACTGCCAATACCAAAGGCGAGGCCAAGGATATTAACCGTTGAGAAGAGCTTGTTCCGGAAGATGTTCCGGATGGCGATGAGAAGATAGTTTTTGATCATGCGATAGCGGTTTGATAGAAGACTATGGAAATATGAAAAGGTTGCGTAGCCTAAAAGCATACTGCCCCTTTCAGGAAAGGTTACGGATGCTCAGCTTAAAAAACAAATTCGTCTATTTCGCTGCGCCATCGCGCACCCGCACTTCAATGAAGAACGTAGTGCCTTTACCCGGTTGTGTTTCAAACCAGATGCGCCCCTGCATGTGTTCAATCGCCTGCCGGGCAATGGCAAGACCAAGCCCGGAACCCGACTTTTTGGTAGTAAAGTGTGGAAAGAAAACCCGCTCTGCTACTTCCGGCTCCATGCCTTTGCCTGTATCCTGAAAGGCTATATGGGCAACACCATCTTTTCGTTGAAGCGATATATTCACCACCGCTGCTTCACCGGGACGTGCCGCCTGAAAGGCATTGAGTATAATGTTGGAGAACGTTCTCCCTAAAAGCTGATCATCACCGAGTACATAAAGTTCTTTGAGGTGATGTTTGAGATTGATCTCTCCGCTATGGCTATGCAGATCGACAATACGTTTAAGGAGGCTCACCAGTTCCACCGGTTGAATAACCGGCTCGGGCATTTTGGCAAACGAGCTGAACGAAGATGCTATATCATTCAACGTATCGACTTGTGTGAGTAATGACGATACGGCTTTCGCTGTTTTCTCCTGTACGTTGTTACCCGATTGTATCGTGCGCTCCAATTGCTGCAAGGTGAGCTTCATGGGCGTGAGCGGATTCTTGATCTCATGCGCCACCTGCTGCGCTACTTCGCGCCACGTGCGTTCACGCTGATTCTGCTCCAGCTCTGCTTTACTTTCACCAAGATTATAAAGCATTTGGTTATACTCCTTCACCATGAGCCCAATCTCATCGTCTGACTTCCACACCAGCGGCTGATTGGTTTTGGTAAGGGATGTTCTGCGCAACGATTGGGTAATGAACTCCAGTGGAAAGGTGAGCCACTTCGATACAAAGTAGGCCAGTACTACAAGTGCAATAAAGATGAGCGTGAATATATTCAGGATGTTGGTGAAGATGGTGATCTGCACACTTTCCAGCGAGGCACCCGATCGGAAAAACGGAATGCCTAATATACCCATCGTTTCGCCACTCACGGGCGACTTCAACACGGTATACGCCACGAAATAATTTAGTTTGCCAACCTGCTCGGTGTCAATAAAGAGATATTCACCAGCCTGTATTTTTTTATAGGCGCGCGGGTTGATATAGTCCGAAAGCAATTCATGTTCTTCGATCATCGGCTGGCTGGTAGCGATCAGCACACCACGGGCATTGTATACATTGATATCGAGGTTGTCGAGCTTGGCCAGGTTGTTTATCTGTGCTTCAAAAATACTGGTGATATAATCAGTACCCGATTCAGATACATCGCTTAACCGCCCGGATATCTGTTCGCCGATGGTGCGTGCCTTGCGCAGGTAATCATCGTTGAGCTGATTCTGCGAAGACCGGCCAATCAATTGCAGCGTTACAAAGCTCACAATAATAAGCGGCAGGAAGAACGACAGGTTGAGCAGCAACTGAATGCGTGCACTGAAATATAGTTTATCGCCCCGCACATAGTTCACTACCCCCTGCACAAGTATAAGCGCGAGGATAATCATCAACCCGGTTACCATGAGAAAAGAAAAGCTTGCCAGCCGGAACGTAACCGAATCGCGTTGTGACGATACCACGGCCACTCTCCCACTCTCATCTTCTACTGCAATATGATCGTAGCCATTGAAAACTGTTCCATTGGTGTGAATAGCGATGTCGCCAAATAATCCCGTATCGAAAAGAAGATCGTAGTTAAAATCACCCGCGCTGTATAGAATCCTGTTGTTGGCAAATACGGCATAGCTGAAATCCTGTGCCCGCACAAATTGTTTGAATCGGTTATCGACCAGCAATTCCGGGTATACATTTTCGGGGATGATTTTCTTCAGCGAAAGCTGCAACACTACGTGGCCTGCTATCGTGCCTTGCTTTCGTATGGGTATCCGAACCAGATATTGTTGTGACACATCGCCTGCGGGGTTGTTGATGAAGTATACATTCTCGTATTTCGTGCGATAAGCTTCGCGATCGTAGCGTGCAATCAACTCCGAGAAAGAAGTAGCCGTCAGATCATCCAACGGTTGCCCCGCGGCATTGAATAAAAATATATCTACATCATATTTATTGAAGTATGCCGGAAGAAATACCTGGCGTATCTTCTGCCGGATGGCATCATAACTTAAAAAGATACTGGTTAATCGCTTTTGAATGAATACATCGCGTGATACGTTAGTCGCTGTTTCTGATAACAGGTATTCGCCAAAGTCATCGCGGTCGATCAAAAAGTTACGCGCAAAACGAAACTGGCTTTCAATCTTCTTCTTGTGTGTAAAATATTGAAGTGTATAGGCGCCATTGGCTGCCAGAAAGAACAATGCTACGAACAGATAAGCAAATGTAGCAAAGCCCAATCGCTTTAAACTGCTATACAGGTGCAGCGAGTATATCACCACAAAGTATACAATGGCCATGATTAAAGACGAGATATACTCCTGCCGGGTGATCGCGTTGATCACTACAAACACTGCAATGGCAATCAGAAAAGATATAAGAGCACGCAAGCGGTTACGGTTCACAGCCAGCAAGCGGATGAACGCGTGCATAAACAGAAACGAACATGCTCCGGCAATAACCACCGCAACCAGCGCTGCCATGCGAAGCACATCAACACGTAGTGATTGCGAAATATCGAGCACAATAACCGAGTTATTGGAGAGTGTTTGAATTACCACAAACGGGAACAGCGCAGCGAAAAGTATACATAAACTGCAGAACACGGAAGTCGGCCATGACCATACTTTATGGTGAATGAGCCACAGCGCAACTTTGAAGCGAACATAATTTTTGAAAATATAGAAGCACAGTAACAATACACCAATCTCATTGAGCACAAGATCAACCAGCGATCCATTCAATGTAGAGGAAGCAAAAATCTGTGGATTGAGGAGATCGGAAGACAGAAAATCTGCGGGGAAGTTCAGCTCTATCATCACAATGCGCAGTGCATATAAAAAAACATAAAGCATAACGAAACCCACTTCGAGGTACCTGACTTTTAGCGCGGCCTGATATACTACAATCACCAGCAGTATGATACCAATGGATAGCAACACTACTGCTGCCACGGCACGCTCCGGGAACAACATATCCTGCTGTTGCATACTAACCCGAAACGGGCACGCCTCCTTCACACAAACGGGTATGCCTACCGTGGCGCTTGCCTCCAGTATCGTTACATCGCCGGAAGAAAAAATTCTATCATTCCACTCTGCCTGAAGATAGTTGTTGGTAATGGGATAACGCCTGTATAGCGGGATGATGCCAATGAGTACTTTCTCTCCGGATAAACTCCACTTGCGTGCCAGGTAATCGCTGTTACCAGCCTTTAATAATTTTAATACAAAGGCATCCTGTACCGATGCGTAAGAAGGAACGTATTTGTTATCGCTCCAATAAATAAGCTCACCTTTGTTGTATACAAAGAAAGAATATTCATGCTCGGCCGGTAGTGCGCGGGTGGTGGTATCTGTTTTCAGTTTGTGCATTACATCACCGGCTTCTTCTTCCAGCGCACGCAGCTCGTGGTTAACGCCGTCTGCAAGCTTTACTACATACGCCTGCGGTGAGGGACGCTGATGAGAGTAGAGTGCAGCAAGGAGCCCGGCTACCAGAAAAAATACACACGCAATGATGAGTTTTACCTTCGATTTCAAAATGCTGCAAGCCGATGGTGATCGTTAAAGTTAGTGAACCGTTTTTTGTTTTCACAGTCCAGCTCCTGTTAAAAGCGGGCATGAGCATCACGAATCATTACTTTACGAGCGAAGCCTGGATTTACTCTTGCTTTTGATATTTTATACCTCCGAAAAAGTATAAGAACAGGATCTTCGAGTAACGATAATTGAACGGTATCAGGAAGACCATGAGAGCAATGAATATGCCGATATAGAGCCATTCGGAACGGTTCGGAATAACCAGGTAAAAAAGTATACTCATGGCAATGAGAAAACCTACGGTAATACCATAGCTCACGTACATTGATCCCTGGTAAAATCCAGGCTCGGGCTCAAGCCTCACGTTGCAATGCGGGCAACGTTCGTTCATGATCGCGAACTTCGAGATGTTGGTAACGGGATATTTAAACATCTTGCCCTGCCGGCACCGCGGGCACTTACCCTGCAGCAGTGCTTCCAGATAACTTGTTGCGGGCATCTTTACTTGATTTATACCAGAGATATCCTAATATCATAACAGCCGAATAAGGCAGCACCAGCAAATATAGTATACCGGTGTTGATACCCGCGGCTATACCGGGATTGCCATTTGAGTAGTTATTCTCCAATGTGGATCGGCACATGGCGCATTGCGCCCAACTGTTGCTGAGGCTTGCCAGAAGCGCGATGGTAATTACTGCAATTCTTTTCATACGCACATGTTTAACTTCTATTACTCTGCGGAACTGCTATACCTGATACTATTGATAATACGGACTGATCATCAGGTATACGATCACGCCTGTTACCGCCACATAAAGCCACAGCGGAAATGCAAATTTAGCCAATGCTCTGTGTCGCTCAAAATTGCCAAACCAGGCACGTGAGAACGTAAACAGGACCAGCGGTATAATCACGATAGACAAAAGAATGTGGGTTATCAAAATGAAGAAGTATACATACCGGATAACCCCTTCCCCGCCAAATGGTGTGGAGTCGCTTGTCATGTGGTATAGAACGTACATGACCAGGAACGCAGCCGAGAGCACCATACACGTCTTCATCAACGTTTCATGAAGCTTTCTCTTTTTATTTTTGATCGCTATTACCGCAGCAATCAGCAACACAGCAGTAATACCATTGATGGTGGCATAGATCGGAGGCAAAAATGACAGGTCGTATCCTGGAATTTTTACACCAAACAAAACCGCTACTACTGCCGGTATCAGAATAGAAACGGCGATGATCAGTTTTCTGTAAGGCTCTTTTTGTTGATTGACGTTGAGTGTCTGTTCCATATTTCGATTAGTATTTTTTCAAAATAATAGCTGCTTCGGTAAGCAGTCTGTCGATGTCCTCGCGATCGCTGGCTATGTATTGACCGCGGATGGTTCCTTTCTTATCAACCAGAACGAGGTCAAAAGGTTCCTGCAAAAGGAAAGTACATTTCTTCAGGGAAACAAAGTTGGGTTCAGCTTCGGTGATGATTTTTTGTTGAATGCCGCCCTCCACTTCCTCTGCTATGCGCTTCAGTTGCGTAGTGGCTTCCTTATCGGGTTGCCCAAATACAATTAGTATAAGACTGTCCTGCTTCCATGGAAGTGCCGCCAATACGCTATCCTGCACATGATACGGCAATGTTACCGGTCCGCATCCGCTTTGCATCTCCGGCATTTCATTTACAAAGAGAGGAGCCACTGCAAATTCATTCTTCCCGAAATATTTAAGAAACAGGAAAATGAGAATGGGTAGTAAAAATGCCAGGAAGAGCAGGATTGCTTTAGTACCTTTCATACGCGAAGTGCTAAACTATAGCACTATAAGAATTCATGTTATCTGTCAAATAAAAGAGGCTTAAGTTCGCACCTAAGCCTCTGGTATATCTCTTAAATCTATAGTGTGGATTATCTCACGGCAGATATTGCCATACCTTCATACAGGAAGGCAACAAGCATCCATACTACAAAGATCATGGGTATCAAAATAGACCAGATCAGAACCTTTACTTCGTAACGCAAGTGCATAAACTCACCCACGATATAAGCGGCTTTCACAATCGTCATCGTAATGAATATCCAGACGCGCAGGTCTTTGTATTCGTGTGATATTGTAAATGCTACGATAAACTCGATAACAGTGATTACGAGAAGTATCAACGCAGTCATCCACAGTTTGCGAATTTTTACGTGATCCGGGGGCAATACATTTACGTGTACAGTTTCTTCAGCGTGTGCCATGTTTATTCTATTAACAGTTAGCGTTTATCTTGATTATACGAGGTAGAAGAAAGTGAATACGAATACCCACACCAGATCCACAAAGTGCCAGTACAGACCTACTTTTTCAACCATTTCATAATGACCTCTTCTGTCATATACACCCATTACCGTGTTATAGTATATCAGGAAGTTAAGGCACACACCACTGAATACGTGGAAGCCGTGAAAACCTGTGATAAAGAAGAAGAATGCTGCGAAATCGGGAGGACCATACTGGTTATGCACCAGGTTAGCGCCAAAGAATTTCGTACCTTCTACAACGGCTCTGCCGGCTTCACTTCCGTGAATGAAGTGAGACCACTCCCAAGCCTGGCAGCTCAGGAAACAGATACCACCAAGGATTGTCCAGAGCATCCATTTTTCAACTGCTTTACGATCCATACGATGACCAGCTTCAACTGCTAACACCATGGTAACAGAGCTCATGATGAGAATAAAGGTCATGATACCTACGAATACGAGCGGAGCTTCTACACCATGCAGAAAAGGAACTGCTTCAAATACGCGTTCAGGTATAGGCCAATAATGTTGAGAGAATTTAAAGTCGTGAACAGAACCTACGAACACCGGGTGTGCAGAACGCACTAAACCATAGGTAATAAGGAGTGCTGAGAAGGTAAAAGCATCTGACAGCAAAAAGAACCACATCATCAGTTTACCATAACTGGCACCCATAGGTGATGTTCCGCCATCCCAAGCGCTCCGTCCGGGAGCTGTTGCTACTGAGGTACTTGCCATATTCTAGTTTGAAATTTCAGGTTTAAAGTGTTTCAGGTTCAAGGTTTATATCGACTTGTTCTTTTTCCGATTATTTGTTTAACAGCAGAAAAACGAACAAATATAGCCAAAGAAGATCCAAAAAATGCCAATAGGTGGCACACATTTCTATTTGTGTCATGTTTTGGGAATCAACTTTCAGGCGAAACGCAGATACCAGCACAATGATGAGAAATATAACTCCACTGATCAAGTGTACAGCATGTGCGCCGCTTAAAACATATACAAATGAATGTGATACTGGACCACCGGTAAAATGCTCTTTCATCTCTACCATCTGGTTGTAGGCCATGAACTGACCAACCACAAAAGCAATCCCGAGAATAGTTGTAATGCTCAGGGCTACTTTCAACTGCTCCTGATTATTCTTGCGCGCTGCACGCACAGCCCATATCATGGTTCCACTGCTGAACATAATGATTGCTGTGTTTACCCAAAACAGGTCAGGCACTACAATCTCAGACCATCCCATGTCGCCACGCTTCACTATGTATGCGCTGGTCCATGCTCCAAAGAGCATGATCACCGTAGCAATAAAAAGCCACAAACCGAATTTCTTCGGATTCATTGCCAGCGGCTTCTTTGCCTCTTCCACTATTTTAATATCCAATGCCATACTGTCTTTCTCCTTTCCTCACGTCATCAAACTTTATCTAACAGGTAAGCGATCTGTACGATCGGTAAATACAGGAACGACCCAAACATAATTTTCAGTGCTGCTTTTCTATCGCCTGACTTCATCAGAGAGAAGGTCTGCGCGAAGAATAATACACCACAGATCGTTGCTACAATGGCTGAGTTCACACCGGTGATGCCGAATGTGGCCGGCAGCATACCCAACGGTATCAGACACATCGTATAGATCATGATCTGTATTGCTGTGTTCAGATCTTTCTCTCCACTTGACGGCAGCAATTTAAAACCTGCTTTTTTATAGTCTTCATCCGCTACCCAGGCTATCGCCCAGAAGTGTGGAAACTGCCAGATGAACTGTATTCCAAAAATTATTAATGCTTCATGTGATATAGCGCCTGTAGCAGCTGTCCAGCCCAATAGCGGAGGGAGTGCACCTGGTATAGCACCTACAAATACAGCAATAGGCCCTACCCTTTTCAGCGGTGTGTATACGAAGCTGTACAAAAGCATCGACACTACGGAAAGTGCTACAGTAAGCGGATTGGTATACATGAATAGAAGCCCGACACCACTTATAAAGCAAAGTGCAGAAACCATAATGGCTTCATTTATTGATACGCGCTCTGTCGGTAATGGACGCGACATCGTACGCGTCATCAGTTTATCAATATCTTTTTCGATGATCTGGTTTACGATAACAGAAGATCCTGACAAAAGGAAACCTCCTATAAATACCATGGTAAGTGTAAACCAGTTAACGTGCGCTGAAGCCAATGTAAAGCCAAAAGCACAGGAGAATGCCACCAGAAATGAAAGCCTGAACTTCAATAGCTCCCAATAAGCTTTCGCCTTTGCTCCTGCTATTGCAATGCCCGTTAGTTGATTTGTTTGTTCGGCTACCATCAGTTTAACGCTACAGATTCTTCTTTACGATTTAATTTCAGCAGAAGCATAAACTGCATGCCAAAGGTTGCTGTGGCAAACAGCAAATGCACCGGCTGAAGGTAGGGCGGAACAGCGAAGTAAGCCATGCCAGCACCCGTTAAAATGGTGCCCAAAATTAGCACGATTAGGGTAAGGAGGAAAACTTTTGAGCCTTCAGTTTTACGCAAATTCAGGATTAATCCCACATGCAATATCAACACAATCCAGGAGAATGACCGATGCAATATAAATTCGATTCCAAGGTTAGATACCCACGCTTCGCGCGATGCCCAGACTGCTACCCGATCGATTGCTTCACGCACTTGTGTGCCGAGTAAAGTCTGTACCAGCAATACAGCCATGCACACCAGTAACCACCAGAAACCAATAACGGAGTTGATCATCGTAACATAGCTGCTTCTGTGAATGAGATATACCAGTAAAGCTACAATGAACAGTGCCAGGAACATGTGCACCGTAATCGTCCACGGTGTGAGGTTGGTTGACACTACAAACGAACCGATCCATCCCTGGAAACCTACCAACAGAAATGCGACCAGTGCTATAACCGTTAACCTTGTCTCCATCTTCCAGAAACGTATAGAAGATACAAATACAGCGAAGATCAAAAAGCCGATGATTACGCCTACAATCCTGTTGAAGTATTCGATCCAGGTTTTCGTAGGATTAAAATCATTTTCCTGCAATACGGATGGATCATTCAACAGTTTCTGTGCTGTATCCTCCATCCCTAAAGCATTCAGATATTTTGCGAACCTGACATTCTTCTTCTCACGATAGGAAGCGTATATGTCTTTATAGTTGTCCGGCAGATCATCTATTGTTTTTGGAGGAACCCAACTGCCAAAACACTTCGGCCAATCAGGGCATCCCATGCCTGACCCGGTACTGCGTACAATCCCTCCTACCAGGATCAGCACATATACCGCTACGAGTGTCGCTATTGTAAGTCTACGAAAGGACCGCATGGGATATAAAGTTTAAGGTTTCAGATTCCAGGTCCTTCTTGCTTAACGCAACAGAACCTGGAACCTGAAACCTTGAACTAATTTTAAATTAGTGTTTGTTACCTTCTATTACAATCGCGCCTTCGCCATTCGATGTTTCAAGCTTGATAAGCTCATTCTCGTGTGGCAGGTTTGATTCAGGTGTTTCAGAGAATGGAATATGCTGCGGGATGTAATCCTCTTTCGCACCAGGCTTGCTATAATCATAAGGCCAACGATATACCGAAGGAATCTCTCCTACCCAGTTACCGTGACCGGGATTGCGTGGTGTAGTCCACTCCAATGTGTTAGAGTGCCAAGGGTTAGCCGGAGCCAAGCGACCGCGCCAAATGCTATAGAAGAAGTTGAACAGGAAGATAAACTGAGCTGCCAGTGTGATGATCGCTGCGATCGAAACAAGCATGTTCAGATCAGCAAATCCACTGAATGTCTCGAAGTTCGTCCATGAATAATATCTTCTGGGGAAACCAGCGATACCGATATAGTGCATCGGGAAGAACACCATGTATACTCCGACAAATGTGATCCAGAAGTGAACCTGTCCTAATGTCGAGTTCATCATACGACCGAACATTTTCGGGAACCAGTGATATATACCGGCCAGCATACCGAAGAATGATGCACTACCCATTACCAAGTGGAAGTGAGCTACTACAAAGTATGTATCGTGCAATTGAATATCGATAGCAGAGTTACCCAGGAATATACCAGTGATACCACCTGTCAAAAAGAATGATACAAGACCGATTGAGAACAACATCGCTGGCGTAAACACAATGTTACCTTTCCAGAGTGTTGTTACATAGTTGAATATTTTCACTGCAGAAGGAACAGCAATGATCAATGTCAACAGCATGAAGATTGATCCCAGGAACGGGTTCATACCGGTTACGAACATGTGGTGCGCCCATACGATGAATGAGAGAATCGCGATGAATAACATAGAACCAATCATGGCTTTGTAACCAAAGATAGGCTTACGTGAGTTGGTCGCTATAATCTCTGATGACAAACCGAGTGCAGGCAACAATACAATGTATACTTCTGGGTGACCGAGGAACCAGAACAAGTGCTGGAACAGGATCGGGCTACCACCATCGTGTGCCAACGCCTCACCACCAATGTATATATCCGACAGGTAGAAGCTTGTACCGAAGCTACGATCAAAGATCAGCAACAAGGCCGCTGCAAACAATACAGGGAACGAAAGTATACCGATAATCGCAGTAAAGAAGAATGCCCAGATGGTAAGTGGCATGCGCGTAAACGACATACCGCGTGTGCGCATATTAATAACCGTTGTGACATAGTTAATACCTCCCAACAATGAGCTTACAATGAATAGTGCCATCGCAACAAGCCACAGCGTCATACCTGTGCCTGAACCTTTAATGGCCTGCGGCAACGCGCTCAGTGGAGGATAGATAGTCCAACCACCACCAGCAGGGCCTGTTTCCAGAAACAACGACACAAACATTACTACACTTGACAGAAAGAAGAACCAGTATGAAAGCATGTTCATGAAACCGGATGCCATATCGCGTGCACCAATTTGCAAAGGAATGAGGAAGTTAGAGAATGTACCGCTCAAACCAGCTGTCAATACAAAGAACACCATGATTGTTCCGTGCATTGTTACCAGTGCCAGATAAAACTCAGGATCGAGCTTTCCTTCCTGTGTAATCCAACCGCCCAGTACAGGTTTCAACCACTCCAGGTTCATGTTCGGAAAACCGAGTTGCAGACGGAAGATCACAGAAAGTGTTCCTCCGAGAAGCGCCCAGAATATACCGGTGATCAGGAATTGCTTTGCAATGATCTTGTGATCCTGGCTGAAAATATACGTGGTCCAAAAGTTACCTTCATGATGCTCATCGTGCTCGTGGCCGTGATCATCGTGATGTACGTTTTGATGAATGTGAATATCGGTCGTTGCCATGTCTTGATAATTCTTAGATTCGAAAAAACTCCTCTTATTCTTTCACTGCTGCTACGTTGGCACCAGGATCTTTCTGCAAACCTGCTTTGATCATTGCAGCTTCTTTCAATTGAGCCGGTACATTTTTCAGGTAGTCAGGGTTCTGTTTCAACCAAGCTTCCTGCGAAGCCTTCCAGCGATCATAAGACTCTCTGTCTTCAACAATCACCGGCATTCTCATCGAGAAGTGACCTTTACCGCATATCTCTGTACAAGCAAGTTCGTAGTTGAAATTCGGGTTACCGGTTTCCGTTCTCATCTCTTCAGTAGTCTTGGTTGCCTTGAATTTAAATTGTGTAGGCATACCTGGCACGGCATCCATCTTCACACGGAAGTGCGGAAGGAATACACTGTGCAATACATCTTTTGCTCTGATCTTCAACAGGATCTCTTCGTCTACCGGGAAGTGAAGCTCCAGCGATTTGAAATCATCGAATGAATTTTTATCAGTCAGATCAAGACCGAATTCATTCACCGCATCGATCAATTTATAATTTACTTTTCCAAGCTGGTTGTCCTTGGAAGGATAGCGTGCAGTCCATGCGAATTGCTGTGCCACAAGTTCAATCACCTCAGCTTCTTTTGAAGCAGGTGCAGTAATCTCATTCCATGTGCGCAGACCTGTGAAGATCAGTACAGCTAATACAATGGCAGGGATAATCGTCCAGGTCAATTCGAGGTAGTGATTATCCGGGAAGAATTTAGCTCTTCTCCCTTCCTGATAGCGATACTGATAGATGAACACGAACATTACGATACTGATAATCACAAAGGCTACTACTGTAACGCCCATCGTAATCCAGAACAATGTATCTGTCTTTTTGCCGTGCTCAGAAGCGATCGGCAATGTATACTGGTCAAAGTATGTGAATGAATACCAGAAAAATCCAGCTAACCCCAACACCAGGAAAAGGATGAAAAGTGTACCGTGAATGCCGTTGTTGGCACCTACATAACCTTCTTTCTTTCCTTTCGCAATACTTACCAGGGTGCTGATCCGGAAGATCAGAAACAGGATCCCAAGGACCAGAACAACACCTAGAAAAATAATCAAACTCATCATAGCGTTTTCAATATATTAAATGTGGTGATGAAGACTTTCTTGTAACATAGGATCGTTCTTTCCGAACAGTGGCATCTTCGCAAGACCACTCAGTACGACCAGCAGATACGCTGCAGCAAAAATCAATGCCACACCGATTTCCATAAATCCAACTACTCCGTCTTGTTTCATTACACCAGGAGTTACCATGTTGAAGAAATCAAACCAGTGACCGATGATAATGATGGGACAAACAAGTTTCAATGTTGAAATCTGACGCTTGGCATCCCTTGTCATAAATAACAGGAATGGAAGAACAAAGTTCGCGATCAGGTTGAAGTAGAAGATCCAGCTGTAAGGACCTGTTTTCATACGCTCAACGAAGTATACAGTTTCTTCAGGAATGTTTGCATAGTAGATCAACAGGAATTGACCAAACCAGATATAAGTCCAGAAGATAGAAAATGCGAAGCAGAACTTACCGAGATCGTGCAGGTGGTTTGCGTTAACAACTTTCAGATAACCTGCAGACTTGAGGTGTGCTACGATCAATGTAATGGTAGCAAGACCTGTTACCCACCAGCTGGCAAATACATACCAGCCAAACATGGTTGAAAACCAGTGGGTATCGATACTCATGACCCAATCCCAGGCAGATACCGAAGAGCTTACACCAAATATGATCAGGAAGAGCGTAGCGGTAACGCGATTTTTATACCAGTAAGCATTGGTTGGCTCCAGATCTTCAGCAAGCATGTTCTTTCTGATCTGCACGAAGAAATAGTACCACAGACCAAAGAAAATTACCATACGGGCAATGTAGAAGAGCGGGAATGTACCGCCTGCCAAAGGCCAAAAGAAGAAAGGAGCTTTCTTGTTGATGATCTTATCGAATTGCGGACCACCGGCCTGATAGAGATAATCGTGTGTCCAGTGGAAAATATCGTGGCTTGTGATGAACCAAAGTACCAGCATCAATATGCCGGCAAATGGTATCCAACTGCCCATTGCCAGGGGAATGCGCTTCACCCCTACTGACCAACCAGCTTGCGCAGCATACTGAATGGCAACAAAGAATAAACCGATGATGCCCAGACCTGTGAAGAAAATATTGTTCATCCAGAGCGTGCTGTATAATCTTCTTAACCAGGTAGGTTTTTCATGATGCTCAGCTCCGGCAGCAGCATGTTCGTGACCTTCTGAAGCCGCACCATGCTGATCAGCCGATGCTACCAGCTTGCCTGCTTCTGTCACTGCCGCATGACCATGTCCTGCCGCACCGTGCTCTTCATGATGACCACTGTCATTCATGGCTAACACAAGCCCCAGGAGGAACACTACAATCCCTACTGCAAGCAGTATGAACAGCTTCTTTCTGGTCTCCGGTTTAAATACATATTGTTCTTCAGCAACTTCTACGTGATGAGCCATTTCCGTTCCGTTATTCGTTTGTCTTATTTGTTATCCGTTTAAGCTTCTGTCGCCTGCTCTTCAGCAAGAGACTAACCTATTTTTGTAGTGTCTTTACGTACTTCGCTATTTTCCAGCGATCTTCAGGGCTGATCTGAGAACCATGTGCCCACATCAAACCTTTACCATGTGTAATCACGTGGAAGATATGTCCTTCTGTGATGTTCTTCAATGCATCTGATCTGTAGTCAGGAACACCATTATAGTTTCCTTTCTGCACACCATCGATCTTTACACCAGCTGCTACTTTACCATCGCCGGCTCCTTTTGGACCATGGCAATGATCGCAATATGTTTCGTACAACACTTTACCTGCTGCTACGATCTCTGCGGTAGAGTCTAGCGGATTTTTCATATGTGCGGCTGCATACGCGAGGCTGTCTTTACCGAGGCGATAAGGAAGCCATCCGTTCTTGTTACGGCTTACTGTGTTGGGAGCCGGTTCGCGCATGTTCATCCGGTTAGGATTGAACTTGTTGGAGTTGAAATATTCTGCGTGGCCGTCCGGATAATCGATGGAAGTTACCCAACGTCCTGCATCTTCATCCACGATTTGAGTATAGGGTTCATAGGCTACAGAGTGATACATATTCGGTGCATACTCAGTACCCTGATCTTCACCACCCGCACCGCATGATGTTAGCAGCGCTGCTGCCGAAAGTCCCACGAACAAGCTTGTTACAAAACGCATGGTCAATATTCTATGATTATTCAAAATTCTTTTCGTTTACTTCAGACGCTCCTGCACTCTTCAGAATGCGGGTGATCTCTTCTTTGCTTTTTCCTGCATTCAATGCCAGGTCGATCGCCATTACGTGCTTATCGTCTGTACTGCGCACATCGAATTGGCGTGGCCATCTGTAAGGTTTCAGATCGCTCACGATCATGAAGGTTGCTACCATACCCAGTGCCGACAATAGTACGGTTAGCTCGAACGTTACCGGAATGAAAGGCGGCAGAGATGCAAAGTTCTTACCACCAATGATCATCGGCCAGTCATACCCAAGCATCCATATCTGCATGGTAAGTGCCAGCGTTGTACCGGTGAGACCGAACAGGAAAGCCGCTCTTGGCAGACGTGATCTCTTCAATCCCAGGGCATCGTCAATACCGTGTACCGGGAATGGTGAAAACACATCATGAATTTTAAGACCATTTGAGCGTACCTGGCTGATGCCGTCAAGCAGCACCTCCTCGTTATCAAATACGCCTACTACAAAGTTTTTATCTGCATCCATTTCTTCAAAAGTCTTAATTAAGCGTGAACTTCTTCATTTACATGTGTACTGTGCGACACTTTCTCAGAATCTGATCGTACAATGCTTTTCACTTCTGCCATGTTGATTACCGGGAAGAACTTCGCAAACAGAAGGAATGCCGTGAAGAACAGGCCGAAGGTGAATATGTACTCTCCGATATCATACATAGTCGGGTGGAACATAGTCCAGCTTGACGGAAGGTAATCACGGTGCAGTGATGTTACGATGATCACGAAGCGCTCGAACCACATACCGATATTCACAACGATCGAAAGTACGAATGTTGCCACGATGCTGGTTCTGATCTTCTTGATCCAGAAAAGTTGAGGAGAGATCACGTTACAAGTCATCATGGACCAGTAAGACCATGCATACGGACCTTGAACGCGATTATAGAAAGCATATCCTTCGTATTCTACTCCTGAGTACCAGGAGATAAACAACTCGGTGATATACGCGATACCAACAATTGAACCTGTTACGATGATGATGATGTTCATCAATTCGATGTGGTAAATTGTGATATAATCTTCCAGTTTAAATACGTTACGAGTGATCAGCAATAGCGTCAACACCATGGCGAATCCAGAGAAAATCGCACCGGCAACGAAGTATGGAGGGAAGATCGTTGTATGCCATCCAGGAATAACCGATGTAGCAAAGTCCATGGATACGATCGTGTGAACGGACAATACAAGCGGTGTGGAAAGACCTGCAAGGATCAAGGCCACAGCTTCGTAGCGCATCCAGGTTTTGGCGCCACCCTGCCAGCCGAAGCTCAATGCATTATATACTTGTGCTCTGATGTTTTTTCCCTGCACTACAGCGCGGTCGCGGATGGTAGCAAAATCAGGAATCAAACCGATATACCAGAACACTAATGATACGGTGAAGTATGTAGAGATCGCAAACACGTCCCACAACAGAGGTGAGTTGAAGTTTGCCCAAAGTGATCCGAATGCGTTAGGCAGCGGAAGTGCCCAGTAAAACCCGAGCCACAGACGGCCCATGTGGATCAACGGGAAAGTAGCGGCACAAATAACGGCGAAGATTGTCATCGCTTCTGCTGCGCGGTTAATAGACATTCTCCATTTCTGGCGGAATAACAGAAGGATCGCAGAGATCAAGGTACCCGCGTGACCGATACCAACCCACCATACAAAGTTGGTGATGTCCCATGCCCAACCTACTGTTTTATTGAGTCCCCACATTCCGATACCGTTCCACAGTACAGTACAAACACAGTAAAATCCGTAGACGAAGAGTACCAGTGAAACAGCCAGTGCCAACCACCATGATCTTGGCGGTTTGTTCTCTACGTGCCGGCTGATATCGTGCGAAACATCTTTTACCGTTTTACCTCCGGTTACCAGGGGATCGCGAACTGATGACGTAACTTGCATTTATTTTAAAAAGTTATCCGTTATTCGTTATAAGTTATTCGTGTGTGAGTGTGTGGCTTTGCTCAGTATTCTTCAATTAAATGAAGCGCTTATACCGGGCCTACGCTTTTGCTGCATCTTTATTTCTAACCTTCGTGAGGTACCAGATGTTAGGTTTCACGCCGATCTCTTCCAACACCTGATAAGCGCGAGGGTTCTCTGCAATCTTATCAATACGATGAGGTCTTGTTTCATCGAGAGGCTTAATGCGGAGGAGTTGTGAAATCTTGCTCTCAGGATTGTTAATATCACCGAACACAATAGCACCGGTAGAGCAGGCAGCAGCACAAGCTGTTGTTACTTCTCCATCTTTCACTGGTCTTCTCTCCTTCTTCGCGTTGAGTTTACCAGCCTGGATACGCTGCACGCAGAATGAACATTTTTCCATTACACCGCGTGAGCGAACGGTTACATCCGGGTTGAGCACCATCTTGCCAAGATCAGTGTTCATGGCCGGGTTCGCAGACTCAAACTTGCTGTTGTCGTGGTATTTAAACCAGTTGAAACGTCTTACTTTATAAGGACAGTTGTTTGCGCAGTAACGTGTACCGATACAACGGTTATAAGTCATTTGATTGAGACCTTCTGTGCTGTGTGTCGTTGCTGCTACCGGACATACTGTTTCGCAAGGTGCGTTGTTACAGTGTTGGCACAGCATCGGCTGGAATACAACCTCTGGGTTTTCAGAAGCCACTTCAACACCTCTCCAATCATCAGCCGGAGCATCGCTGCTATAGTAGCGGTCGATACGCAACCAGTGCATTTCCCTGCGGTTGATCACTTCTTCGCGACCTACCAACGCTACGTTGTTCTCTACGTTACATGCCACCACGCAAGCCGCACAACCTGTACAAGTGTTCAGGTCAATAGACATTGCCCAGTGGTGATTATTATACTCGTGGCCCTTCCACAATGAAAGTTCACCAGGAGCAACTTTATGATCCGGTGAGGTCCAGGTAGCAACCTTTGGATGAAACTCACGATCCCAATTCTTGTTTTTGTACTCAGTCAGTAATGTTTCCTGCACTACTGTTTCGCGGCCCATGTACGTATTGTGGGTCTGTGTCTGGGCGATCTGATACGTTTCTTTTGTAGGCTCGAATTTCACAGTAGCTGAATAGCTCAGTGAACCATTCACCATTCCTATAAAAGGATATATATTTTGTCCTATACCATCGGCAGCCTTTCCAGCTTTTGTACGACCGTATCCTACTGGTATACCAATGGTACCCGGAGTTTGGCCGGGTTGTACCAGCATCGGAAGTTTTACACTCTTACCATCGATGGATATAGTAGCATATTTTGTAACGCTTTCAGAGAAGTCGATGTCTTTAGCATCTTTCGGAGCTACTGTTACATAGTGATCCCAGGTTGCTTTTGTGATCGGATCCGGAAGCTCTTGCAGCAGCGGGTTATTCGCCTGTGTGCCATTACCGATGTTACCACTTTCATAGATCACCAGTTCCCATGCACCTGCTTTGTAGTTGCTTGCAATAGCATCCGCAGCGGCACTTACGTTGCCCGCGAATGTTGCTGCAGCGGCAGCGGCTGTTGCAGGCTGTTCATACACACCATCGTACAGGCACTTATCCCAGAAGCTCTGGAAGTCTACAGACTGATCTTTATAGAACCAGTTCTTCCAGTTGTTCTTTACAAATTCAAAGTAATCTGCTTTTGGTTCATTCGCCCATACCAGGAGGCTTTCCTGTGCCTGACGTGATTTGAAAATCGGCGTAATGGCAGGCTGACCAAGGCTGAAGAAATTTTTCTTAGGCTCGGCATCATTCCATGCTTCGAGGAAGTGATGGTCCGGAGCAAGATAGTGTGTCAGCGTTCCGGTTTCATCCTCTTTATAGCTGGTAGCAACTGAAAGCTCTACATTCTTCAATGCGGCAGCAATCTTGTCGCCAGCAGGATAGTCGTATACAGGGTTGCTGTTATAGAAGA
>NZ_DAIQRQ010000010.1:33381-38297 GCF_036786105.1 Ohtaekwangia sp. | reverse complement strand
GCAGCAATCTTGTCGCCAGCAGGATAGTCGTATACAGGGTTGCTGTTATAGAAGATCACGGCACTGATCTTGCCACCTTCCAGTTCACTTACAAAGTTAGCTGCGGCTACATCATCGCCCTGGCGGTAATGAACCGGTGAGCTTAAATCGATCGTTGTTCCGTAGCTTCCGAGTATTTCGTTAATCGCGTTAACGACCACCTGGATTGACTTGTCGTTAGAACCTGCTACTACCAATGCGTTACCGCGGTTTGCCCACAGCTCGTCGGCAGCTTTTTGGAGATATTGTTTATCAACACCACCGCTTACAGTAGGACGGCCTGCTTTGCCTGCCAACAGGTTATACAGTTGTACTACTACAGCACCTTCTTCAGAAGGTTTGATTTGTGATCTATAGTCAGCATTTGCACCGGTGATTGAAAGGATCGATTCAAACTGATAGTGACGTGACATCTCACGTTTCTCTTCAGTTACTTCGCGGGTAAGTGCATATTGCTTCGTGAATTCAATTGGAGAAATCCAGCTTCCGATGAAATCCGCGGCAACGCTTACAATAACTTTTGCTTTGCTGAAATCATAAGAAGGAATAACAGCCGCTCCGAAAGATTCTTCATTTGCTTTTACAATACCGTATGCAGAAGTCTGATCGTATTGAACAAGCTGTGCAGTAGGGTATGTTGCTTTGAATTTTTCGATTACTGCTTTTGTGCTGGGGCTCAGGATGGTGTTGCTAACGATACGAATCTGACCACCTTTACCTGAGATCTCATTCAATTTTGTGATTACCTGCTTATCGAGATCTTCCCAGCTTATCTTATCTTTTTTCTCGCCTTTGCCAGCTTTCGGGCCGCGCAGACGGGCATTGTCGTATAATGAAAGAACAGAAGCTTCAACTTGCGCACTGGTTCCACCTTTTGTTACAGATGAAAGTGCATTTCCATCGATTTTGATAGGACGGCCTTCACGTGTTTTTACCACGATGCTGGCGTAGTCGCCTCCGTTAATATAGGATGAGGCATAATAGTTTGGCAAGCTTGGATCAATATCCACCGGCTTGTTAACATACGGGATAGCTTTGCGGATTGGCGCTTCGCAGGCAGCCAATGCAACGGCAGACATACCAAAGCCCATCATCTTCAAAAAATCCCTGCGCGAATGTCCCAGGTCTTCTTCCGGACCAGGCTGAGCAAATTCACTATGAGCATTCTTTACAAACTCTGGATTGTTTGCCAGCTGCTCGATGCCTTTCCAGTATACCTTTTTAGATTCTTCCATTTTAAAGTGAATCGTTATCCGTTATTCAGTTAATCGTTATTCTATATATATCCAAGAAAATCCTAGTAGTGACACTTCGAACACTCGAGGCCACCAATGTCTTCTACTTTCATTGGTGTCTTCTTCGTCTTGTTGTGAATCTCTACGAGATTATCGTAATAGGCATTGCCCTTGGTATTAACATCGGTCTTGCGGTGACAGTCGATACACCAACCCATAGTTAACAATGAGTGCTGACGCACTACATCCATTGTCTCTATTGGACCGTGACAGGTCTGACACTCTACTCCTGCTACATTCACGTGTTGTGCGTGGTTGAAGTATGCCAAATCAGGCAGGTTGTGGATACGTACCCACTCAATTGGTTTCTTGGTTTCGTAAGCCTTCACGATCTTGCCAATTTCTGCTTCGCCCGTGATTGTTCCGGATTTGATCTGGTTGTGGCAGTTCATACAGATATTAACCGATGGAATGGTCGCGCTCTTATTCTTCATTACACCGATGTGGCAATACTTACAATCAATTTCATATTGACCCGCATGAATTTTGTGTGAGAAAGCTATTGGCTGCTTAGGAGCATAACCTTGCTGCACACCTACAGAATAAAGACCATTGATTACCGCTTTGAAGCCCAGTGCTGCCGTGATGAATACCACCACGAATACAAAACCGCGGCTTCTGAAGATTGAACCGGTTGTAACAGCAGGCTCTACTATATCTTTATCTTCTTCGGAAAGAGTTTTCTGATCGAGGAAACGCTTGAGGGCTGTCACCAGGAAACCAAGCACTACCAACAGCAGTATCAGGATGATGATCATACCAACCAGAATAACATTGAGGTAGGCTGAAGGAGCACCTTCACCTGCTGCGGCTTGCGCACCTCCCGCTGGTTGTACACCTGCATCAGGTTGTTTCTCCGGACCTTTGTCTGTCTCTGATTTTACATACGCCAGAATGTTCATGATGTCTTCATCTTTGAAAGAAGAGAAGGCAGTCATTTGCGTCTTGTTGTTGTCGTTATACAGCTTTACTGCATACGCATCTCCGCTGGCAATAACGGCTGATGAGTTCTTTACAAAAGACTTGATCCAGTCAATGGATGGTGTGCGATCATAAACACCGGCCAATGCTGGACCAACTAATTTTTGATGTACTCTGTGGCAAGCCTTACAGTTCGCATTAAACAACGCCTGGCCTGCGCTAATAGCAGCAGCATCTTTAGAGATTTCCTGGGCGTGAGATGTAAAACTGGTTAATGCGAAAACGAGAACGAGAGTGAGGAACTTGCAAGCGGAAGAAGTGAAATGTTTTATCATGTTAGGTTCAGTGTCCGTTTTCAAAACAAGCGGCACAAATCTACTATCGGAACTCATTTTTTCAAATTTATTTGATTCGTTGCGCAATAAATAATGGTGAAAATATTACCTCAAATGGGGTTTTTTGATGTGAATTTCATCCATTTCGCGCGAAGGTATAAACGGAATGCGAAGTTGATATATAATTTGAATAATAAAATGTAATTTAGAATCATTCTTAAAAGCAGGTGCTATATACCTGTTCAACCTCTCTCCTTTGCTTCATCAATCCATATAAAAACAGTCCTTTCTTCGCTTATAAAAAATGGATATGAGAAGGCTATATAATCAAAACTTAAATTCACCTTAAGGCACTACAATTTTTTTCTGAACATCAGGTCAGTCTGATGGGCCGCGACAACGCGATTAAATAACTCCTTGATGTAGTGATACTCTTCGGAAGAAAAGAATGTTCGTGAGATAAGCAGCGAACTGTTCAATGTAAGACGGTTGCCGATGTTTTGCACATCATATAAATAACGGCCTCCGCTGTTTGGTAAGGCCAACCCTATTTTTTGGGGAAGATCAACAACTTCAAATGTTGTTGGGTATTCAAGGTTCAGTATCAGCGATTCATCAATCGACACACCGAAGTCAACCGGGTATAACCGCTCGGCCGACTTGAAAGGGTTCTGTTTCCACTTGCCTATTATAAATGGATTGAACAAAATATTGGAAGCATTCAAGTTGCCGTAGCCTGTCATTTCTATATCCAGCTTCATCACCAACGGTTTGGCAAGCTCATCGATATTTTCAATTTTTAAATCTTTAATCTCGAGGTCGACCATTCTCTTGGCAAGCACTTTCATAAACTCTTTATCGCTGCCCGCACTGGCTATCTCCTTGCGCTGAGCCAGCGCCTCGTAACCCGTAAATGTTGCCTGTACTGTGCCTGTAATCGTACCTGCATCATCCAGTTTCAGGTTAACCATGATAATCTGCTTCGACTTCTCTGCAGGCTTGAGCTCATACCAGGACGATTCCTTCTCTCCCAGCACACGGCCTTTTCCGTTCAGGCATTTTTTGGCGATCATACCAAACGGCAGAAAATCGTCCGTGGCATCCAGGAGGTATACCTTGTCGTTTATATTAAGCTTGGCTATAACGTAATTGAAGTCAGTGAGTACTGGGTGGATTTCAGTAGGAAAACCATTCTCACGCGTAGACAAAATCAGAGGCTCAGCATTGAGTCCTGCATATTTCAATGCAGCGATCAGCGAGAGATTAATATCTGCTACATTTCCGGATTGTTTATCGAAGGCTTTCTTGATGCCGAACTCGCTGGTCATACCATATGCATCATTCCAGCGATACCAGTTTTTAATAAAGTCGTATATCTTCTTCGCTTTATTTACCGGATCGCTTTCTCCTGCCGTTAGCAGCTCTACGTGTTCATCGACAATGTCTTTTCCCCGCTTTAACTGAAGGCCAAATTTTTCGTCCTTACGAAGTTCATCTTCTACATCCTTCCATTCTTTGGTAATCTTATCTGTGCGACCATCAAAATATTTTACTTCTGACAACTCGAAGTTTATTTCCGAGAGCAGGTTCGATTTGGCCGTCATGTATTCTTCCTCTTTAAAAGCAGGAATATCCGTCATGCCCCATTTGAAGCGTGCACAGCTTGCCACGTTACCTCCTCCCGGAGAAAAGCAATCGCGTACCACTTCGCTTTCGTTTTTGGAAAGTTTGAGATAGCCTTTCAGTGTAATATTGAAAATAAAATTACCAGGTATAGAAGCCCAGTATTCACTTTTTATTTTGGGTATATCATCCTGGAACTCCCAGTTACGGAACTTGAAGAAAAAAGGTGACTCAATGGTGTACATCACATCGATAACACTTCCTATCCGCACATTCGGTATAGCGAACTTGGAGACATCCCAGTGCTTGTTATAATTTTCTTTGAATACATTCTTACTGTCGAGTTTCGTCTCCTTCATCGTGCCATTTTCATAGTTGAAGCTAGAGGCTTTAACGGATCGTACGAGCTCTACCTGGCTTGTTCCCTTAAAAAGTGGAATCTCAAATGTAGCTTTCTCAACACCGGATTGTTTTAGTATTTTGATCTTGGTGTGATATATAAACAAGAGGTCATGATTACCTGCATTGTCGATGTACGCTTCACCAAATTCATCCAGTATAACGGCAGCAGCAGATGTATCTTTTTCATACGTTTTAATGTCGAGCTCCCGATACGTCACTTGGCCAAACGGAAATCCGTGGTCCTGGGCAGCAGCAAGAATACATTGGAAAGAGAGCAGGAGGATTAGGCAAAATCTCATAC
>NZ_DAIQRQ010000010.1:31902-33281 GCF_036786105.1 Ohtaekwangia sp. | reverse complement strand
CTCACCAGCTTAAACGCATGCGTCCACTGGTTATTCAGGAAGCCGGGGATGCACCACAGTATACAAAGTGGTTCGATGGCACGTGCGGATTCCGCTTTACCAAAGTCGGCTACATCCCAGCCGAATTGGTCAAGAATGAGTGTTGCTTCTTTTTTAGCTGCATCGTTATCGCCACAAATAAACATGGTTGGTTTTCCTTCCTGGAAAGATGGATTAACCATGCGTGCGCTTCCCACGCTGTTAAAGGCTTTTACAAAATTTACAGTAGGTGCTTTCTTTTGCAAGCGCTCCATCAGCGAGTCATCAAGCGTGGTAAAGAATTTCAGCACGCCCTGGTGAGGTGGAACTTCTGCTATCGGATTGGTGGTATCAAGCACCGTTTTACCATGCAATGCAGAGGCAACCTGCCCTATCAATGTCATTGCTGCATCGCCTTTTACGGCCAACACAACTATATCGCCAAAGGCTGCTGCTTCAGAAAAACTTCCGATGTGTGCATTAGCACCTGCTTTCTGTTTCCAATCACTGAGCTTGGATGGATTGCTTGTACCGATCATAACAGTATATCCGTGTTTGATGAAGCCGTTGGCAAGCACCTGCCCTACTTGACCTGATCCGAGTATTCCTATTTTCTTTGCCATACATGTATTACGTTAGACGTGAGGTTAATCGTACTTCTTTGAATGCATCCAATATAAGAAGTTCGTTGTTCATGCTTATTTAAATTTTGTTAACATTTTTGAGCATGAAAATCGGATTGCTCTCAGACACACATAGTTTTCTTGATCCAAAGGTATTTGATTACTTCCGCGACTGTGATGAAATATGGCACGCAGGCGATATTGGAGATCGTTCTGTCACTGATGCGTTGGACAAATTCAAACCACTGCGCGCTGTATTCGGCAACATTGATGACAAGTCGCTGCAAGCACTATACCCGGAAGACTTGCACTTTACCTGTGAAGGGTTCATAATCTGGATGACGCACATTGGTGGCGCACCACCTAACTATAATCCACGTGTAAAAAAATTATTGAAGCAACAACCTCCTGATATATTTATCTGTGGTCACTCGCATATTTTGAGAGTAAAGCGCGACCCTGCTTTTAACAACATGTTATACCTGAATCCCGGTGCTGCCGGCAATCATGGATTTCACGCGATAAAAACCCTTATGCGGTTCGAACTTGTAAAGAAGGAAATCAAGAATATGGAAGTAATCGAACTTGGCAAGCGCGGCGCGCTCTTGTAGGCTGCCAGCCGGGAGCTTCGAGCTGATAGATGCCTGAGCAGTTGAAAATAATATTGAACAAGAAATATCGATTAACGATTAACCTGTAACGATTAACGAATAACGATTAACCTGTAATGAATAACGA
>NZ_DAIQRQ010000010.1:0-31802 GCF_036786105.1 Ohtaekwangia sp. | reverse complement strand
TAACGATTAACCTGTAACGATTAACGAATAACGATTAACCTGTAATGAATAACGAAGTCACCTCATCCATTCATGTAGCCGATGGCAATTAGTGGCTCGCAGCTATTTTAAAATCGATAACGCAGTGCCAGGCCATTGCCCTTAAAATCGAACGATACAGTTTGTTCGTCTTCGTGCTGCTCCTGATAGCGCTTGTATTTCTTTGCACCTTTTGTCCAGAGAATTACTCCGGGCACGGTCATGCCTACACCACCGGCTATCATTAATATACCCAATGCAGCTTTCGGGTCGCCTTCTTCGTAAGTTCCGCTGGAGGTAGTGGTTGAGTTATAGTACATTTCGTCAGCGCTGCTTAATACAATGATACCGCCGATCAGCATGGCACTACCGAGTATTGTTAGTGTGCGGCCCGCATTGCGCATGCGCAGCCCCGGAGGCATAAATACTTTATAGGTGCCTTCTCCCATAGGTTTTACAACCACGGGGCTTGTTATCGTGTTTTCTGATTTTTGAAGTGACGCAAATGACGGGTTGTATTGTGCCATAGCAGGCACCGATACGAGCGCAATCGCCAGCATGAATAATAAAGCCTTCATATAAACAGCAGTGTTAGTAGATCAGGGGTTAGTGCTATCGATGCTGATGCAGACTATACGTACTGGTTCAGCATCACTGGCATTACGAGCATGAGTATATCTTCGCTCTCGTCTTTTTCTACCGGCAGAATTACACCTGCTTTATTAGGAGCAGACATGGTAAGTCTGATCTTGTCCGAGTCGAGGTTGGTAAGCATCTCGATCAGGAACTTCGCGTTGAAGCCAATCTCGATATCTTCACCTTCGTGCTCGCAGCTCAGTCTTTCATTCGCTTCGTTAGAGAAGTCAAGGTCTTCTGCTGAGATCTGCAGTTCGCTGCCTGTAATTTTCAGACGAACCTGGTGTGTGGTTTTGTTAGCGTAGATAGAGATACGTTTCAGCGCACCGAGGAGATCGTTGCGCTCAATCGTCATCTTGATATTATTACCGGAAGGAATTACATTGTCGTAGTCAGGAAAACGCTCATCGATCAGGCGGCAGATCATTTTGATGTTGCCAAACTTGAAGAATGCGTTCGACATGTTGAAGTTCAGGCTTACCTCTGTGTTCTCAGAAGGCAGTGTAGCTTTCAACAGGTTCAAAGCTTTGCGGGGGATAATGATGGAGTTTCCATTGTCTGATTTTACATCAGCTCTTCTGTAACGCACCAGGCGGTGGCCATCCGTTGCAACAAATGTTGTATTCTTATCACCCAGGTTTACATAAACACCTGTCATGGCCGGACGAAGCTCATCGTTGCTGGTAGCAAAAATGGTGTTGTTTACAGCGCGTGATAAAACTTCAGTAGAAATTTCTGCCGAGAAGTCGTTCGAAACTGTAGGTACTTTTGGAAAGTCAGTCGCATTTTCACCGGAGAGCTTGTAACGACCGTTGTCTGAAATGATCTCTACGCTGTAGGTGGAATCATCTATTGAAAATGTAACCGGTTGCTCGGGCAGGTTTTTGAGTGTGTCCAAAAGAATACGTGCGGGTACTGCAATGCTTCCTTTTTCTTTTGATTCCACCTGAATATCCGTGATCATCGAAGTCTGAAGATCAGACGCTGTCACTGTCAAGCTTCCTTTTTCCAGTTCGAACAGGAAATTTTCCAGAATGGGTACCACCGGATTTGTGGTGATAACTCCATTAATATTAGAAAGTTGCTTCAGCAGATAAGCAGAGTTAACGATGAACTTCATTCGTGAAAAAGTGTTTGAGGTTGTTTAAAGCGGCGGTAAAGTTATAAAGAAAACCGAATTATAAAACCGAACAGAAAAATGCAAAAAAACCGGTAATTCCGGAATCACTTGCTAAAATATCTTTTCGGATGCAGCAAAGTCCGGATTTTATTCTCCTGAAGCAGCGCCCACGCATCATTTGATTGCACAAAGAACTGTCGCTTTTTTGTTGGGGAAAAAATTTTCAAAGAGTAATCGTGATCTGCAATATCACGGACGACAAGCGTTAACATCGGTGAAGTTTTTCCAAGGCTATCGAGTTCTGCTGTCGGTGTAACGTACTCATCTACCGTAAGGAGTGAAACGGCATCCAGGTAATTATTTAGCCTGGCTGTATCGGTTTCTACTCCGGTGATACCAAAAAAATTATCATCCATCTGCACCTTGAAATCATCGGCATGACTGGCCGGAAATTGTGCTTCCAGACTTTTGAAATTTCTCCAGTTGAATCCAAACACATATTTGTCGCGCCATCCGTTTTCGGGCAGTTCAAAAATTCCGGAAACATATACGCGGTATCCGGGAATCGTCATGATATAAGGCGTCTCTCCCGATTTTTTGAAATACGCCTGCGTCTTGCGATCATTTCCACCGGCATAAAATTCCTCCACTTTATTACTTCCCACCATTAGCGAAACTTTCACGCCCTCTTTCTCGATTGCTCTGCTCACAGAGTCTTGCAACGAGGTTGCCACCGGCCGTTTGGGTTCGGCTTTAAGCAGGGTAGCAAACAATACTTCGATCATCGCTCGATCAGCGTTGTAGGTGTTATTCACGCGCCATGCTGAACCCAGAAACTTCAGATCCACTTTTCCTTTCGAAGATTCGAGCACGATCTCGTTCACGGACTTGAGATCGTTGTAGTGAAATATATCTTTATCCACCTGGAGCGATGTATCTCTGTTGCCATACCAATATATACCTGCTGTTGCCGCCAGCAGCGCCACCAGGGTGAGTAATAACAGTTTATTCTTCTTCTCCTGCATATCAGAACCGGGCAAATTTATTTCTTCTCCAATACGCGCGCACTACGCCAAACACAATCACCAACAGAATCGGAATGCCAAGGTTGATTACCTGCCACTTCACTTTCTCCTGTTTTATCTTTTCGCGATCGAGCGGGCGTATCCTGATCTGTTTACTGCGTGCCTGTATCAAACCATTCTCTTCTGTGAGATAAGCCAGTGCATTCATCAACAGTTCGCGGTTGGCAAATGTATAGTTATTGAACGGATAGAATCCCAGTGGTTGCGGCTGGCGACTGCGTGGATTAATATCATTGCGAATTATATCACCATCACTGATCACCACCAGTCGTGCAGGCTTACTCTGTTCAAGCATTGCGGCCGATGAATCTATACCTTCGGGCATAAACCGGTTTTTAAATAGTGAAGTAAAACTTCCTTCCAGTAAATATCCTACCGGTATAAAGCTCTTCGGGAAGTCTTCTGCCTTTACATTTTTGCGCAGCTCGTTTACGCTTACGTTTACCGGAGCAGTGATGGTACGTGAATATTGTGAAGTGGAGAGCAACGGTATTTTCTTTACTCCGGGTGCTTTTACGGTATCAATACTGCTCACAAATCTTGTGAGTATAGCATCGAGGTTTCGTGTTACCGGATGATCCGCGTAATGGTTAATCAATGGGAAGAACGGCCAATCGATAAGCTGCATCTGTGGCTTCCCTCCTGCTTCACCGGTAATAATCGGATAAGGTGCAGCGCTTTGGTCCTGGATCAGATCAGGATTGATACGAACACCGTATTTGAAAAGCTGGTCATCGAGGTTGAGATCATACGGTATCGCCAGGTAATCATTGCGCGAAGCACTGTCCATCGAAGCATCGAGCTTGTCGAGCAGGAACATAACGTTACCGCCCTGCATGATATACTGATCAAGCCGGAATTTATCGGCCTGCGAAAACGCGGTGCGCGGCTTCGCGATGATCAGTGCATTGTATTTTTTAAGATCGGTTGTGCGGGCTATATCTACTTTGTATACATCATACACTTCGAGCAGATCGTTGTTGAAGCTCGCAATGTCTGTCCCTTCCAGTTCATGATGACCGGTAACAAAGCCTATGCGTTTGCGATCGGTATTGGCCAGAGCATAGATCGTGTTGATTAATTCGAATTCAATATTCTCGATCGATTGGTTGATGCGTTCATCTGACGTTTTAGCCGTGCTTCCTTTCAGAAGCATGATCCCTCTTTCCATACCGCCCGCAGATACAATGGCTCCCGGAAAAATGATCTTTTCTACCCGCTGACCATCTTTTGTATCGATTACGTTGGTAGGTTGTATACCGCGGCTGGCCAGATCGTTCATGAACTCAGCCTGTGCTTTCTGTCCTTGTGCAGTACCCGGATTGGTAAATGTATAATGTACCTTGTTGCCGGAATATACTCTGAATTCCTCCAGCGTTTCGCGAATGGATTTTTGAAACCGGCGGAAGCCTGCATTCAGTTCACCTTCCAGAAACACTTCGATATATACATCTTCCTCCAGGTTATTGAGGATTGTTTGCGTCTGCGGTTTTATACTATATCTTTTTTCTTCCGTAAGATCGATGCGAAAGAAAAGATGCGTGGCCAGCAGGTTGATCAATATCACCAACACCACACCGTTGGCAAACAACAGGTAATCGCCCAGTTTTCTGCTCTTCCAGTTTACCATTGTCTGCTGCCCAGGGTTAGTTTTGTAACGGATAACAACAGAAAAATCACACTCAGGAAGTATAGCACATCACGACTATCGATCAATCCTTTGCTTAACGATTCGTAGTGATATAATATACCGAGTTGTTTGATGAACAACGTATGGGCCGACCACACGTTGAGCGATGCCAGCGATTCAAACCCTGAGAAAAGTATAAAGCATAAAAACGCCGCTACTATAAAGGCTACAATCTGGTTCGGTGTGATCGATGATGCAAATATACCGATCGAACAAAACACACCTCCCAGCAGGCACAACCCGATGTAGGAGCCCGCTATACCAGCCGTATCTATATTCCCGGCAGGATTGCCCAATTGATAGATTGAGAAATAGTATAGCAAGGTGGGAATAAGGGCTACGAGCACCAGGCAAAAGCACGCCAGAAATTTACCCATAATCACATCCCAGTCGCGGAGCGGTTTGGTCATGAGCAGCTCCATGGTGCCGGCTTTCTTTTCTTCCGCAAAGCTGCGCATGGTAATGGCTGGTATCAGGAAGATAAATACATACGGACCGAGCGAAAAGAGTGTATCCATATCGGCGTAGCCATATGCCATAACCGATGTTTCAGGAAACACCCACATGAGCAACCCGATGCCCATCAGAAATACGCCAATCACCACGTATGCGATGAGGGAGTTTAGAAAACTGCTGAATTCTTTTGAGAGTACCTGGAGCATGGATGATCAAAAACGCCGCAAAGTAAATTTAATTTTGGTTATGCTCTACTGGTGCTGTGAGCGAATGAAAGATTGTTTCGAGGGAAGTCTCTTCCTGCTTCAACCCGATGAGCGATAAATTATTATCAGCTGCAAAACGGAACAACGCAGGCCGCACATCTTCACCTTTGGCAGCGGCCACGCGAAATTTACCCGCTTCGAGCTGCTGTACGCGCACTACTCCCGGCAACTGCTGCAATTGCTCTGCAGATACACCTGCCTCAAATTCGGCAATGACTACCACGGTATCTCCGCGTTGCAATAAGTTATCAACCGTATCATCTGCCACGATCTCTCCGCGATTAATCACGACTACGCGATTGCATAATGCCTGCACCTCCTGCAAAATGTGTGTAGAGAAGATCACCGTCTTCTGCTCGCTTATTTCTTTGATAAGCTTCCGTATCTCTACCAACTGGTTGGGATCAAGACCCGAGGTCGGCTCATCGAGGATCAACACTTTTGGATTGTGGATCAACGCCTGGGCCAGGCCCACCCGCTGACGATATCCTTTTGACAAGGCTTCGATCTTTTTGTTCTGCTCGCGTGTCAGGCCACAACGCTCTACCATCTCTCCTACCTGTTGTTTGAGCCTGCTCCCGGAGAGTCCGTATAGTTTGCCAATAAAGCCCAGGTACTCGTGCACATACATGTCGAGGTATAGCGGGTTGTGTTCGGGCAAATAACCTGTCATGCTCTTTACTTTCATGGGAGCATCGGTTACATTATGTCCGGCCACGCGCACCTCGCCTTCAGTGGGGGGAAGAAAGCATGTAGCGATCTTCATGGTGGTAGATTTGCCGGCACCGTTCGGCCCGAGGAAACCTACAATCTCACCCTCGGCCACTTCAAAAGAAATGTTATGGACAGCGCGCTGCTGGCCATAGATCTTGGTGAGATTTCGAATTTGAAGCGACATTATTTATTCTTTCAAGCTTCAAGTTTAATGGTTTTTAACGGAATGCGGAAGATACCCCAGTTGGAATGCCACCGAATGCCCGTTTAACAAATCATTAACACCGCGGATGGAAGTTGGGCTATACTTTTGTTGTCCGTTACAGGTTATCCGTTAACCGTTACAAGTTAATTGTAAGCCGCAAGCCGGATAACAAATAACGATTAACATGTAACGGATAACGGATAACGGTGCCAAAGTTACAATTCACCCCTGCCCCCGATAAATGGCATTGATCTTGAACGTTGAAATACTGAAATTCGCACCGAAATAAAATTGATTATGCGCTACTTATTTTTTGCCTTTTGTTTACTCAGCACCTTTTGTTTTGCTCAGCCGGGATACAATCTCAAATTTAAAGTGGATGGATGGAAAGACACTACGGTATACCTGGGTCACTACTACGGTGAAAGCACGTACCTGAAAGACACCGCACGCACCAATGCCAAAGGTGAATTTATGTTTGATGGCAAGAATGAGCTGGCCCACGGAGTATATTTCCTGGTGCTTGACAAGTCAAAGATCTTTGAAATCGTTATCGGCAAGAATCAGCATTTTACCATGAGCACGAATGCGAGTGATTACATCAAGAACATGAAAGTTACCGGTGATCCCGACAACAAGATTTTCTTCGAGAACATGCTCTTCAACATGGAACGTCACAAGGAAGCGGAGCCTTATCTCAAGATCATACAAGATAGCACGATAACAGAAGATAAAAAGAAAGATGCACGCGCTGCATTCGCGAAAGTAAATGAAAAGGTTCTTGCTTATCAGAACGAGGTGATCGCCAAGTATCCCGGCACTATGACTGCCACGATCTTCAAATCTTCACAGGCTGTAAAGGTTCCTGATGCTCCCAAGAAAGCCAACGGCACGATAGACTCTACGTTTCAATTGCGCTGGTATCGCGAACACTACTTCGATAATTTTGACTTGAGCAACGATGCGCTCATCCGCATGCCTCGCCCGGTATATAGCGAGAAGATCAACGAATACCTGGACAAATTATATGCACCACAGGCAGATACTATTGCCAGGGCAATCGACAAGGTGGTGGCTAAAGCAAAGAAAAATCAGGAGACCTATAAATATGCTGTGTGGACCTGTCTGCTGAAATACCAGCAGCCGGAGATCATGGGACTTGACGAAGTATATGTGCGCCTGTACGATAAATACTTTGCTTCGGGTGAAATGGATTTCTGGGCAACCGATAAGCTGAAGAAGAACCTGAAAGACTATGCCGATCGCCTGCGTAAGAGTCTGATTGGTAAAACAGCTCCGAACCTGATCATGCAGGATGCGAACTTCAAGCCGCGCTCGATGTATGACCTGAAGAACAAATATACCATTGTATACATCTTCGATCCGGACTGCGGGCATTGCAAAACCGAAACGCCAAAGCTGGTAGATTTTTACACGAAAGACAAAGCTAAATTCGATGTGGAGGTATATGCTGTGAGCACTGATACTTCCATGGCCAAGATGCGCGACTATATCAAAACAATGGGCATGAAGTGGATCACGGTAAATGGACCCCGCACGTATGTTGGAACGTATGCCGATCTCTACGATGCTGTTACAACACCCAGCCTGTTTGTGCTGGACGAAAAGAAAAAGATCATTGCCAAGAAGATTCCTGCTGAAAAGCTGAACGAGTTCTTTACCAACTACGAGAAATTTCAGAAGGCAAAAGCCGCTGAAAAGTTGAAAGGCAACACCGGCCCCAAGCTATAAATTACCGGACAGTTTAAGGTTCATATTCGTACACTGTTTCGAAGTTGAGAGACATGAAAGGCCGAATTCAGGGCAATTTCGGCCTTTTGTAACTTTTTCACGATTTTTTCAGTCTTATATGCAACTATTCGATACTCGTGAAGTATCTCTAGTATAGATCATTTGTAGTTGTTCCTAATACCAACCTTTAAATATTCTAGTATGGCCTTTTTAGATAAACTTCTCGGTAAGAAAAAACCTGAATTGAAAGCGCGCTGTCCCATTACACGGGAACCGATTGAATCCGGATTTGGCTACCTGCTAACAACATCACAGATTGTTGCTTCTCGAAAATACTGGGATATGATTATGACAGAACCAGAGACCATGTCGTATACAGTTTCTCACTTTAAAAATGTTGCCAGTGGCACACAAATGCGAAGCATGATCTTCGACAAATATAGCAGCGTTGATAAGCCGTGGATGATCTCTGACTCGTGCATCAATCTGTTTGAAGGAGTAGATAGAAAGGTAGCGCGTGAAAACGCCAAGAAGTGGTGGGATAATAACGGCAACTATACCCCCGAGCAATCGGGTGCAGCATCCAGCTCGCTCGATGCGCAGACATACGAAAATGTAAAAGCGTATGCTGTACTCGAAGCCGGTCGCTCACGGATAGTACTCCAATAAGACTTTAGTAGTTTCACATAGTTTAGGTTAGGAACAAGGGCCTCATGTTAATGGCGTGGGGCCTTTTTCGTTAAATAGCTGCGAGCTTTGAGCAGTTAGTTGCCAGGACATGTTAATCGTTATCAGTTATACGTTATCAGGAAATTCTAGTAACGATTAACCTGTAACTGATAACGATCCCCTAAGGAATAACGAACAAGGAACATCGATCAACGAATGTAGAAGTATACTTACCAGAAGCCAGCAGCCTGCTGCAGCTCTTTCAATTGTGTCTGTCTATCGTGAACTGCACGAGTTGGATCAGCGACCGCTTATAGTCTGATTCGGGGAAATTCTTGAGTATCTCGAGTGCGTCCTGGTGGAATTTGTTCATCGCCTTTTCAGCGTATTCTATGCCTCCCGATTTCTTTACGAAGTCAATTACCTCGCGTACCTTTTTAGGTTTGTCGCTTTCGTTCCTTACGATGCTCACGATCTTGCGCCGCTCGAGGAAACCGGCTTTTGAAAGTGCATAGATCAGCGGCAGCGTCATCTTTTTTTCTTTGATATCTATACCCACCGGTTTGCCGATCTCATCTTCACCGTAGTCGAAGAGGTCATCTTTTATCTGGAAAGCCATACCGATCTTCTCTCCGAACAATTTCATCTGCTGTATCACCTCTTCGCTTGCACTCGTGGAGCTTGCTCCTACTGCGCAACACGATGCGATCAGTGAAGCCGTTTTCTGGCGGATAATCTCATAGTATACATCTTCGGTAATATTCAGCCTGCGGGCCTTCTCGATCTGCAGCAACTCGCCTTCGCTCATATCGCGTACGGCATCCGCTACTATACTTAACAAATGAAAATCCTTATTCTCAATCGACATGAATGTGCCACGGGCAAAGAGGAAGTCGCCCACCAGCACGGCTACTTTATTTTTCCAGAGTGCGTTTACCGAAAAGAAACCCCGGCGGTAGTTGGCTTCATCCACCACATCATCGTGCACGAGGGTAGCGGTGTGCAGCAGTTCGATCAATGAAGCTCCCCGGTAAGTAGAGTCGTTTATCTGGCCACAGGTACCGGCACTCAGAAATACGAACATCGGCCTCATCTGCTTGCCTTTACGCTTCACAATGTAGCTCATGATTTTGTCCAGGAGCATTATGCGCGTTTTCATGGAAGCCCGAAACTTCTGTTCAAACTCCTCCATCTCGCGGGCAATTGGGGCTTTTATGTTGTCCAATTTTAAAGACATGCCCGCAAGTATACGCAATTCAGTCGATACGTTGTACGTACTTTAATAATTCAATAACCTTTCCAACTGGCGGGATCACGCATCTTCCATTATGCTTTGCATCCGGCTCATCACGCACATTCCTTTACCCGTGGGGATTGTTGCCGGAACACGCTATAGTATATCACGTATCTATTGACAATTGCCTGTGAACTACCGTATTTAGGCCCCATGAAGCCGATCGGAAATTACTGGAGCGATATCTTTTTTGCCATCATTGTCTTTGTAATAGCCATTATCGTTGCCCGGTTGCTGCGGTTTATTATAGGTCGCCTGGTAAAGGGTGCGTCCACAAAACTGAAAGTTGATCCTACCAAGTATAATTTTCTCAAGAATGCGGTCGAGTTCATTGTATACATGATTGCGCTCATCGTTATTTTCAACTCCATTCCCAAGCTGAAGAGTTATGGCACAGCGTTGTTTGCCGGTGCCGGTGTGCTGGCTGCCATTGTCGGTTTTGCTTCGCAGTCGGCATTCTCAAATATAGTCAGTGGTATCTTTATTGTTATTTTCCGACCTTTCAGTGTAGGCGATCGTGTGCGTGTGGGCCAACTATATACCGGCGATGTGGAAGATATAACGCTGCGCCACACGGTGATCAAAGACTTTGAGAACCGCCGGATTGTTATACCCAATTCGGTAGTCAACAGCGAAACCATCATCAATTCAACCTTAGCGGAAGAAAATCTTTGCATCTTTATCGAGATCGGGATCTCTTTTGACTCCGATATAGACCAGGCACTGCGAATTTTACAGGAAGAGGCTATGAATCACCCGCTCTGTGTAGACAATCGCACAACCGAAGACATTGAAAGCGGAGATCCGCAGGTAGAGGTCCGGTTGATCAACATCACCGAAACGGCCATGCAACTGCGTGCCTATGCATGGGCTAAAAATCCTTCTACGGGATTTATACTGAAATGCGATGTATTAAAAAGTATGAAGTACCGTTTTGATAAGGCTGGTATATCACTTGCCTACCCGCAACGGATGATCTCTATAAAAGACAATGCACCTCTAAAAAACTGACATGACGCCTCCTCAAAAGACTTTGGAGCAAACCTCACCTGCTGCCTGCGAGATATTGGAGCTCATCTCTTATAACCGGGAGCATCATGACAAATATACCGGCACCTCGGTAGAAGATATACTCTCAAAGATCCAGGGCGATCGCATTAACTGGATCAACATCGATGGGCTCAACAACCAGGATATCATCGAAAAGGTGCAGACATTTTTCTGCCTTCACTCGTTGTTGATTGAAGATGTATTGAGCGACCAGCGACCCAAGGCTGAGGAATTTGATGACTATCTTTTCTTTACCCTGAAAATGCTATACCGCATTGACGGTACAGGTATAGATTATGAGCAGATCAGTTTTGTGCTCGGCAAAAACTACCTCATCTCGTTCCAGGAAAAAGAAGGCGATCTGTTTGATGGTTTTCGCGAACGCATTCGCCTCGACCAGGGCCGTGTGCGTAAAAAGCAGGCCGATTACCTGCTATACCGCCTCATCGACATCATTGTTGAAAATTACTATAACGTGCTCGACCGCATTGGTGATCTGATCGAAGAGATAGAAGATACCGTATACCAGAATCCCTCCATGCGCACCTTCAATCGCATACAACGCCTGAAGAAGGAATTGATATACCTGCGCAAGGCCCTGTTTCCGTTGCGCGATGCCCTGAGCAAGATTGTAAAGGGAGAGTCCGAGTTCGTGCACGAAGAGAACCTGCGCTTTTATTCGGATGTATACGAACATGTGATACACCTCACCGACTCCCTGGATACCTATAAAGATCTTGTGTCAAGCCTCATGGATATACACATCAACGCCATGAACACAAAGATGAACGAGGTTATGAAAGTACTCACCGTGATCTCCACGATCTTTATTCCGCTAACATTTATCGTGGGAGTATATGGAATGAATTTCAAATTTATGCCCGAGCTGGATTGGAAGTATGGCTACTTTGGCGTGTGGGGCATTATGTTTCTGGTAGTGGCCGGAATGATAAGCTTTTTCCGGTATAAGAAGTGGTTTTAATGTGTTTACGTTGGCACGTTGATACGTGTGTACGTTCAGGCGTGATTAGGTTGGTAAGTGTGTAAGTTGAACGTAAACACGTACCAACCTACACACGTAAACACGTTAGAGTTTTTTCTCCAGCTCGGTGATCTTGTCCTGGGCTTCATTCTTACCCAATGACAGAGCTTTCTTATAGAGCTCGATCGCTTCGCGGTATGTATCCTTCTTCTTGCGTGGCGCAAGTTTAGTACGGTTTGCAGCCTCTTCTACTGCCTGACCTCTTGCATAGAGTGCATCGGCTTCAGACATTTTGCTTTGGATCATTAACTCCTGTACACGGGCTTCGATCAATGCCAACTCCTGTGATTTGGTTTCGATCTGTGTTGCCTTGTCAGCAAGCTCTGCTTCCTGCATGCTTACCGTTGTGATCAGGTTTTGATTTTCGCTTCTATACTTTTCAACCTGCTCCTGCAGCGCAGCGATCTCCTGGGTTTTGGTTTCCAGTTGGGCTTTCAGGCTCTTGATCAACTTCAGGTTAGCGTTGTTGTTAGACTTGGAAGTTGACAGGGATTTTTCAAGCTCATCGATCTTATGCTGTGTATCCTTCACGTATCCATTGATATCTTTCATGCGTGAAGTATAGTCTTCGTAGGTAGTACCTTCCACCATGTTAACGCGCAGCAGCTGACGGCTAGCATCAATAGAGTCCATTAAGGTTCCAACTTCGGTTAACGTTTGTGCCATTTTCTGGCTGGTCTCAAGTTCTACTTTGAGCGAATCTACCTGCGACCGTAACGCATCTTTTTCTTTTGTGTCACAGCCGGCTATCATAGCGGCGATAGGCAGGGCGTAAGCAAGTTTTCTAATCATAAATGATTTTTTGAAAGGTTATGGGCAAAAATACACTCGATTTTGCAGTCCTGTCATTGGCCCATCATAAATTATTTTAGAACCGCGCCAAACAGACGAAAATTACGATGGTTAACACGTTGAACATTATTTGTTTTTATTTTTTGCGATTGCAGGAAGGGGGTTAACTTTGCGACCGTTTTATTCACTTTTGCCATTACATTCATGCCCAAGTTAATTACCACGCACACGCGTATCGCTGATCTGGGCAAACCCCGCATCATCGTCATAGGAGGAGGTTTCGGAGGTTTGGAAGTAGTAAAAGGCCTCAAAGGTTTTAAAGCCCAGACTGTTTTATTTGATAAGTATAATCACCATTGTTTCCAGCCGTTGCTATACCAGGTTGCAACCTCCGGGCTGGAGTCCAGCTCTATAGTATTCCCTTTCCGAAAACGCTTCGGTCCGCAGAAGGATTTTTACTTCCGCCTCGGAGAAGTTAACCGTATAACTCCGGAAGAGAATTGCATTGAAACATCGATCGGTAGTATCAAGTACGATTACCTGGTGATAGCCAGTGGCGCTACTACCAACTTTCACGGTATGAAAGACGTGGAAGAAAATTCCCTACCGATGAAGACCATCATCGACTCGATCAAACTTCGTAATCTCATTATACGCAATTTTGAAACTGCTTTACTCACCGATGATCCGGAGCTGATGAACAGTCTCATGGATTTTGTCATTGTAGGCGGTGGCCCTACCGGTGTAGAGTTAGCAGGTGCATTGAGCGAGTTAAAGAACCATGTATTTCCAAAAGACTATCCTGAGTTGGAGCTCAGCCACATGGATATACACCTGGTAGAAGCAAACGCCCGCGTACTGAATGGTATGTCGGAGAAAGCTTCTAAAAAAGCACTCGAATACCTGCAGGAAATGGGAGTAAAAGTTCACCTTAACTGCGTGGTAAAATCGTATGATGGACATGAAGTAATATTCAATACCGGTGAGAAATTAATTACCCGCACCATGATCTGGGCAGCGGGGGTGAAAGGACAACTCATACAAGGTATAGCAGCGGAGTCATTGGGAAGAGGCGCACGGTTTAAGACCGATGTCTATAACCGTGTAAAAGGCTATGAGAATATATTTGCCATTGGCGATGTAGCGCTGATGGAAGGCGATGCAGATTATCCGAATGGTCATCCGCAGATGGCACAGCCCGCTATACAGCAGGGACGACTGGTGGCCAAAAACCTGAAACGAATCATCACCAAAAAAGAACTTATACCCTTCCGGTATAAAGATTTAGGTTCCATGGCAACTATAGGCAGGAACCGCGCGGTAGCAGATTTAGGAGCTTTCAAGTTCCAGGGATTTTTTGCGTGGCTGGTGTGGATGTTTATACACCTGGTATCAATCATCGGTTTTAAAAACAAATTTTTTGTACTGGCAAGCTGGCTCATGAGTTACTTCTCGTACGATAAAAGCAACAGACTAATCATCGCCCGTCCGAAAGACGGGGTTCAATAATATGGCTGACTCGGTAAACAAACACCTTACCCCCTTATCCGTTGGAGGTGTTCTGGTTTCATTAGGAATTATTTATGGCGACATCGGTACTTCGCCCCTCTACGTTTTCAAAGCGATCATCGGAACACAGACGATTAACGAGGATCTCGTACTGGGAGGTCTTTCCTGCGTCTTCTGGACGCTTACGCTCATTACCACGCTCAAGTATGTATACCTTGCGCTCAACGCCGATAACAAAGGTGAAGGAGGTATATTTGCGCTTTATGCGCTCGTGCGCCGGTATAAAGCAGCCTGGGTAATTTTCCCTGCTGTGATCGGTTGCTGTACGCTCATCGCCGATGGCTTTATTACACCTGCCATCAGTGTGTCGTCAGCCATTGAAGGTCTTCGTATACTCAATCCTGAAATACCAACGGTATCGATCGTGATCGCCATCATGGTGGTGCTTTTTATATTCCAGCAGTTCGGTACCAGTGTAGTAGGAAAAACCTTTGGCCCGATCATGACCATCTGGTTCCTTGCCATCGCTGTATTTGGTATACTTCAATTTTACGATCATCCGCAGATATTCCGTGCGCTGAATCCTTACTATGCCTATCACCTTATTGTAGAATATCCGCATGGTTTCTGGTTGCTGGGGGCTGTATTCCTCTGTACTACCGGAGCGGAGGCTCTATATTCTGATCTCGGTCACTGTGGTAAAGAAAATATACGTGTGGGTTGGGCTTATGTAAAAATTGCATTGCTCTGCAACTACTTTGGCCAGGGTGCCTGGTTGTTAGAGCACCAGGGAAGTCAACTGGGTGACCAGATCCCTTTCTACGCCATTATACCGCAGGAGTTCCTCATCTTCGGTATCATCATCGCTACCATGGCGGCTATCATTGCCAGCCAGGCATTGATCTCGGGTACATTTACATTGGTGAACGAAGCCATGAAGCTGAAGCTTTGGCCTGCCACCCGCGTGCGCTACCCAAGCCATATAAAAGGTCAGATATATATACCTGCTATCAACTGGATTCTTATGGCGGGTTGTATCGTGGTCGTATTGATGTTCCGCGAATCGGCACGCATGGAAGGCGCGTACGGTCTGGCGATTATGATCAACATGCTCATGACTACTTCGCTACTGGTGTTTTATTTTATGACCGCGAAGAAATCGAAGTTCCGGTCTTCGACACTCGCCCTGGTATTTTTCTCACTCGAAGGCATGTTCCTCGTGTCGAACCTGGACAAGTTCCAGCACGGTGGCTGGTTTACCTTCCTCATTGCATTCTGTTTCTTTATGATGATGTATGTGCTGCTGCACGCGCGCTGGCTTCGCGACCGTCATACGGAGTTTGTCGATCTCAAGCACTATGTAGGGATGATTCAGGATCTGCAAGCCGATACTACCGTGCCGAAAGAAGCCAGCAACCTGGTATATCTCGCCATGGCCGATAGTAAGCGCTATATCGATTCGAACATTATATACTCCATTTTCAAGAAAAGACCGAAGCGGGCCGATGTATTCTGGTTCGTACACGTAGATACGGTAGACAGTCCGTTTACCAGTAAATATGTAGTGGATACCATCATTCCGAAGCGATGCTTCTTTGTGCGCATCAAACTTGGATTCAAGACCAACCATCGCGTGAACCTTCTCTTCAACAAGATCATTCACGAGATGGCGGATGCCGGTGAGATCGACCTCACCAGTCCGTATCCATCACTGCATAAATATAGCATGATGGCCGACTTCAAATTCATCATCCTTCACTCCTGGGCTTCTTCCGACAGCGAGATATCAACCTTCGATCGCCTCGTGATACAGGGCTATCGCCTCCTGAAAGAACACAGCCTCAGCACCGAAGAACTATACGGTATAGAAGCCGCCAACCTCGAAGTAGAAAAAGTACCCATCCAGGTAGGGCCACAGGCGAGGGTGAAAATTAAGAGGGAGAGAGAAGAGTAAGCGAGTGTGTTGAAGTGTTCACATGTTGGAGTGTTGAAGTTCATGGAACGCCACAGGCGCGTTGTTATACTTCAACACTCCAACATCTCAACACTTCAACACTTAAAAACGCTTCTTCGCTCCCCTCACCGCCTCCGCAGTCCACGGGTCTTCGGGCCAGTGATGTTTGGGATAGCGCATGCGTAGTTCTTTGCGCACTTCATGATACGTGGTTTGCCAGAAGCTTTTCAGGTCTTGTGTTACCTGTACCGGTTTATAGCCGGGTGATAGAAGATGCAATAGTATTTTTGTTCTTCCCTCGTTGATCAGCGGAGTTTCCTGCAAGCCAAACATTTCCTGTAGCCGTACTTCCATTACCGGCGGTCTGCCGTCTTCAAAATAATGTACCTGTATCATCGAACCACTCGGTACTTTTATGCGCTGCGGCGCCAGCGTATCCAGTTTGTTACCCAGCTCCCATGGTAATAACGATGGAAGTATAGTATGCCATTCGAGGCGTTGTAGTTCGCTTAATTTTGTGATTGATGTTAAAAAAGGTGCCAGCCATTCTTCAAGGGTGGCAAGTAAATTCTCTTCGTTTACATCCGGCCATGACTCTTCGCTGCGCCAGTGTTTCAGGCTCATTACACGCGCCTGCCATTCCTGTTGTGCTTCACTCCAGCCTATAGCTTTCAATCCCTTGGCACGAATTGCCTGGCAGAGCATGGCAATTTTCTTTTCTTCCGGTATAGATGCGAAGGGTTTAGTTTCCAGCACCAGATTACCGACACGTTTTTCGATCACTCCCACAACGGCCTGTCGTTCTTCATCCCAGCGCACCACTTCCTGTTCACGTGCCATCGATAGTAAATCACTGCTCTGCAATGCTGCTGCTAAAAATATCTTTCCTTCACCACTGCCGGCATCGAGTAAAGCAACGCAGAGCCAGGCTTCCCGTATAAGCGGATCGTGTTCCTGTAGTTTTACGATTCTGCCATTCGCGAGTTTATACCGCTCACTGTGTTTACCCTGTTGCTGTGCAATGCGCTCGGGATACGCCGCTACCAGCAATCGCCCTACATCGGTATCCCGTGGAATGGTGTTATCCGTTTCTGTCTTCAACAATTTTCGCCAGTTCGTGGCAAGCTTTTCGATGCGCTCCAAAACATTGCGATCGGCAAAATAACGTTCACCCCTCCGCCATTTACGAAGCGCCTCAATACGCAATGACAGATCGGCACCGGATTCTTTTTGCAGGGGATCGCGCTCTTCCAATATAGCCGCTATATCTGCGGCCAGCGAAGCCTGCGCCTGCGTAGAAGCTTCCAGTAACAAATGCGCGATGCGTGGATGCGTAGGCAGCTTCAGCATATCTTTACCGCGCTGCGTGATGCGTCCATTCTCAATGGCATCCAGCTGCTGCAGTAATTCTTTCGCCTGATTCACAGAGCCTGCAGGCGGTATCGTTACCCACGTTAGCTCGCGAATATCATTCACACCCCACTGACCAAGTTCAAGCATGAGCGGTGCAAGATCAGCCTCCAGTATTTCGGGTGTGCGATTCGCGATGAGTGTAGCATGCACCGATTCACTCCACAACCTGTAACATACACCGGCTGCCAGACGCCCGGCACGACCGGCCCGCTGATCGGCTGCATCTTTGGTAACACGCACGGTATCAAGTCGGGTAAGGCCACTGCGCGGATCGAACTTTGGCACGCGCGAAAGTCCGCTGTCGATCACCACACGTATACCTTCTATGGTAAGCGATGTTTCGGCTATGGAAGTAGCGATCACGATTTTGCGTATACCTTGCGGGTGTGGCAATATAGCTTCCTGCTGTTTCTGAAACGGGAGGTCGCCATACAGCGGATATATAGCTACGTCAACACCTTCTTCTTCCAGCAGTTGCTGCACGCGCACGATCTCCCCTGCTCCGGGTAAAAAGACGAGTATATCTCCTGCTTCTTCGCGCAACGCCTTGCGAATCGCTTTTGTCATTCGCACCGTTACCGGAGTATATACATCATCATCCAGATATTTTATGGCTACCGGAAACTGCTTGCCCAGGGATGTAATCATCGGTGCCTGCAACAGCGATGAAAGCTGTTCGCCATCCAGCGTGGCCGACATGATGAGAATGCGCAGATCATCGCGCAATAACTGCTGTGCCTGCAGGCAAAGTGCCAGCGCGAGATCTGCATGCAGACTGCGTTCATGAAATTCATCGAAGATCACCAGCCCTGTATCTTCCAGGCTGTTGTCCGATTGCAGCATGCGGGTTAATATACCTTCCGTTACTACTTCGAGGCGCGTTTGTTTTGTTACCCGTGTATCGAAGCGAACGCGATAACCCACTGTCTCCCCTATATCTTCATCACGAAGATTGGCCATACGCTGCGCTACTGATTTGGCAGCGAGCCTTCGGGGCTCCAGCATGACAATCTTCTTTCCCTGCAACCACGGCTCATCCAACAGCTCCAGTGGCAACACCGTAGATTTACCGGCACCCGGAGGCGCCTGGAGTATAACGATTTTCCGGTTCGCCAGATTCGTGCGAAGCGAAGGAAGAACTTCCGATATAGGATAACTCGGCGTTGACATGCTTGTTTCGTGTCTAAGTGTGTATGTTTTTGTGTTGAAGTGTTGGGGTGTTGAGGTGTTGAAGTCGTCTGGTATGATGAAAATATATACTTCTTCAACACTTCAAGACATCAACACCCCAGTACCTGGCAACGTATCAACGTTTCAACTTGTCAACAACTTTCAGGAGGCATTCCGTCATATAGGCGCCATTACCGGGGCCGTACCAGTTCATGAGGCGCGTTTCATAGTGGTCACGATCGTAGTATTGATCAGCGGTGATATAGCCGATGTAGCCTCCGTTGAAGCTTGTTACCATCACCTGTAGTCCTTCATGTGCAGCCAGTGAATCCAATGGAGCGGTGAGCTGCCCTGAATAGTCACAGGGTGTTCCGATCATTACCAGGTGGCCAATGCGCAGGGCAGTGAGGTACGTTTGATATTCACCAAACGCCGCTTCGAAAAGCCACGGGCGCAGTTGCCAGTCTTCCGCGATCTTGGCTTCCGAAGGCGGCAGCTCCAGCGGTATACGCAACATAGAAAGCGATGAGTCGGTTTGCAGCGTAAGTACCGGATGTTTAGATGCAAAAGTATTATGTACTGTGTGGGCCATCCAGTCGATACATGGTTCGCCATACTCGGGTGGATTGCTGCGATGACTTCCTACAGCTCCCGCCATGAACATAGCAAAGGTATATCCACTGGCTTCCATCTCATCAACGAGCTCACCGGGATAATCACGTGACAGCGCAAGATCGCGCGAAAACAGGCAGGTAGCATGCGCAGTATAGCTCATGAGTATAAGACGCGTGCTGTCCTGGCGCTTTACTTCTACTACACGCAATAGTGAATCAACCGTACCGGTATCGATAAGTCTATTGCGAACGGCATCAGGCACCGACACCGAGCCGGAGCGTATCCTGGCCGGTATAACATTACCGGCAGCTTTCGCGATGCAGTGCACAATTTTATCAGCGATGAAATGAACAACAGAATCTTCATAATCGCCATACATGATACCGATCGCCCCTTCGGCCCAGTTGCCGATACTGTTATGTGTATGAATTGCTCCCAGAAATGTATTGTTGATGGAGAAGTCTATACCCGGGAGTTGTTTTTCCAGCAGTACCGTTACCGTTGGCGGGATAATCAGCAAATCGGCACTGACAATGGCCACACGATGTGTACCGTTATCGATTACCATGGCGCGCACATAGATCGAATCGCGTACTGATGTATAGGGCTTGCCGAGGCGATTGCCATAGCCGGCCAGCGAAACAGGATGTGAGGGTGTTATATTCTCTTTGGCAAAGCCGACATAAAAGCCATGTATACCTTTACCTGCATCGGGGTGCAGGCTGTCGAGCCGGTGCATCATGGTGGTATAGGCAGGCGTATCCTGCGTTAATGTGCGGCTCAATGGCTTTACACTGATCGCCAAAAATATACCAGCCAGCATAATCAACGATACAAGAACAATAACAATACCGCGCAGAATCTTCTTTATCATGCGCGCAAGATAGCTGTTTATCCGTTATTAGTTAACCGCTACAGGTTAATCGTTATCAGGGAGAGTCTATTAACGGTTAACCTGTAACGATCTGTGTTATTCTGTTTCCGATAGTTATCAGGATGTGGGAAATAAATTTAGTCTCTCAGGTTATGTACGGATAGAAAATAATGATACCGATAATCAAGGCAATGACAGCCACTACCAGCACGGCACCGGCTGCTATATCTTTTATCTTTCCGGCTTGTGGCTTCCACTCTGCAGTTACGAGATTAACAAGATCTTCGATGGAGGAATTGATCAATTCAATACTAATGACCAGCGCTATACACAGCAAGAGTATACACCACTCGGTTGCTGTTATCGAGAAATATAGCCCGGCAACAATTACCAATACAGTAGCAGCAAAGTGTATTCGCAAATTCCGTTGCTCACGCAGGGCCATAACAATTCCATTCCAGGCGTAGAGAAAACTTTTTAAAAATGTTCGCATCATCTTAATATTTCGCTGACTGCATCTTCCAACAAATCACCTGAGGATGCCGCCGGTATAAATCCAGTGAACCTTTCTGATTCTTTCAAAGCCCGTATCAAATCAAAGTTACGCTGTTGCATGCTATAGGCAATACCTTTCTGCAAAAGGCGTTCTGCCAGATATACCTGTTCGGTTTGTCCGGGTGTCGGTATAAAGATTGCCCGGCCTCCAAGCCTGGCCATGTCCATCACCGTGCTAAAACCGCTCCGGGCTAAAACTAAAGCGGAGCTTTCAATCGCCACCTGCAGAGCTTCGCTGTTGAGAAACGGAAATACATCTGCTTTTGTATTCAAGGGAATAGCACGTGCATCATCCGGTAAGCCCCGCACCATGCAGGCTTTACCTTGCCAGCGATTTACCTGTTCGGTAACGATCGTCTCTAACAATGTACGCTGTGGTTCCGGCCCTGAAAATATACAGAGCAGATCATACTTCTTCTCTCGCCTGCCTGAAGATTCAAAGCGGGACAAAGGCCCTATATAGCGATAGTTGATATCATGATCAACGGCACCGAACAAAATCAGATCACCGGCTATACTTTCATTGCCGCCACGATCCGGTATCCAGCACTGCGTAAAGCGTTTTATCATTTTGTGATTCATTCGTCTTACCCACGATGCCAGCCATCCAAACCGTTGCGGCATTAGTATATTGCTCTGGTGTGTAATGAAGATACTCTTTACAACTGAAGACCAGCATCCATATCGATTATCCGAGATCACCAGGTCAATTCCTTCGCGCCTCACAATCTCTTCCAATACACGGTGCTCCTCTCCGATCACGCGTGCGAATCGCGGCACCTGTGCGGCCATCGTCCATACCATGGAACCGGTTGTCGGGTAACGCGGGCTATAACCGGGCAAGGTATAGCGCTTCAAGCCGGGAAATTCTTTCTGAAGCAACAGCAACGAATCACCGCTGCCGGCTATCAATACGATACACGCATGCTTTTGCAGGCTGCGGATAACCGGTATACACCGGGTGGCATGGCCGAGTCCCCAATCGAGCGGAGCAACCAGCACACGTTTCATCCGGGCAAGGGTTTAAAAGTATATCCCTGTTCCGTAAAATGATCGAGCACGCGGGGCAGCGCATACATCATATTCTTCTCGGCCTTTACACTATCGTGAAATACAACAATGGAGCCGGGCCGCGTGGTCTGTATAGTATTTTTCAGGCACTTCTCCGGGGAGAGGTGTTTATTATAGTCGATCGAGAGAACATCCCACATCACAATGGTATATTCCTGTTTCAGCACATGGATCTGCTGGCGACTGATTCTTCCATACGGAGGGCGGAATAATCTGGATATATATACTTGTCCGTTAGCACCGAATTGTGAAGCCATTGTTTGTTGACATTGCCGAACATCCGCCGTATAGGCATTAGCCTTGTGTTTCCAACCGTTGAGATGGTGAAACGTGTGATTGCCAACCGCATGCCCCTGCAGTATAATTCGCCTGAATACTTCGGGATGCTTGCGCACATTATCGCCAATACAAAAAAAAGTTGCTTTTGCTCCAAACGTAGCCAGCGATTCGAGCACAAATTCGGTGGGGCCATGTACCGGGCCATCATCAAAGGTCAGGTATATTTCCTTTTCAACGGCAGGAACACGCCAGAGCAGCGAGGGATATAGCAGCGGAAAAAAGAAGGGTGTACGATGGACCATGGAGGGCTGATCTGAATATACTTCACCGGTTCGTCATCCTACACGGCATGAGAGAATGGTTATATCATCGTGATACCCGTTAATACCTTTGAAATCGTCAAGCGCCACAATGATGTCTTCGTGAATCGTGCTCAAGTCTTTCGTATAGGTTGAATCCTGCTGAAAGTATGTCAGCAATGATTCCACACCAAATTCTCTTCCTTTCTCATTCACCGTTTCCGTTAACCCATCGGTATAGCAGAAGATGAGAAAGTCATCGAGATCCGTCAGGAAGCCTTCGTTGAGGAAGGGCAGCGGGTGCATGGCACCCAGCACCGTAGAGCCATCTTCGAGCAAGCGCAAACCATGCTTGCGGTCAACGAGTATAGGAGGATTGTGACCTGCATTTACATATACCATCGTTTTAAGATGTATATCATAGATCGCCGCAAAAAAGGTAATGAACTTCTCTCCTTTCGTATTCTCCAACACTTGGAAGTTCAACGCTTCAATGATGTCGGTAAGGTTTGGTGTCTGGCGCACCAGTGTGCGCAGTGAAGCCTGAAAGTTAGACATCATCAATGCCGCCGGTATACCTTTGCCGCTCACATCGGCAACGCAAATGAGAAACTGATTCTTGTTGATGGGTATATAGTCGTAATAATCGCCACCAATGCGATCGTGCGGCAGGTAGCTTGCTTCTACTTTAAGGCGTTCTGTATTGGGCAGTTTTTCAGGAAAGAGGAATTGCTGCACATCGCGCGCAATCTCCAGTTCTTTGCGTAATGATTCCTGTTCAAGTTGCTTGCGGGCAAGCTTCTTGTTTTCGATCGCTACAATAATGATGTTGCTCAGCGCCTGGATAAAGCGAATGCCATCTTCATTCTCATACGTTTCTGTATACTTATCCAGCCCGCCCACAAACACCAGCGCCAACGTTGCACTTTTATGGGCTACCGGGATAATGATATCGAACTCGGTGAACTCGCATTCCTTGAACTCTTTCAGGTGCGTAATGTCCTGAATGGTTTTGAACTCCGGCAATAGCTTGGTTTTTCCGTAATGATGGCGTGTACCGAAGTTTACTTTGCAGGCCCAATCATCGTCCAGCACAAAAAGCGCAAGCTTCTTGATATTGAGGTTTGAGCGGAGCGTGAAGTTATAGATCTTATACAACGACTCTTCCGGCAAGTTGCTGTTAATAGCCTGGGTGATCTCAAGCAACGCGTTGAGTTCCAGTTCTTTTATTTCAAATTGCTTTTTAACGTCCAGTTCCTGCATAGCTGATACTCGTAAAGGTAATTACAAATCGTCAACCCGTGGCATAAAAAAGCCTAGTCATTTTTCACAATCTTTCATCGTTTATAGCGTTCTTCCCTTCCAGCGTTGTGGAATGAAATGGGCAACCAGGCCTATACCCGTTACATAGAAAGGATATACAATCTGTAAGGTCATAAAAGCCGGCGGGCTCCACTTTATCTTCAGGTACCGGCACACCTGTTTCAGAAAAACATACTCAACCAATCCTTTCAGCACAAGACCAAGCACAGCTGTCAGAAACAACAATCCATGGGTTGTGAAAAGTAACACCAGGCACATGCCGGTAAGCACTTGCAGCACGAAGATATACACAGCCAACAACACTGTATGCACCGATGTATTGTGACGCCACTTGCCCGCCCACCGCAGCCGTTGCTGTATAAACTGACGAAGTGTAAGATTGGGTTGCGTGGATACAACGGCTTCACGCTGCGCTACGAAATGTATACCGCGTGGATATAGCCGCAGTATCTTGCGCATCAGAAATTCATCATCACCGGAAGCTATAGCAGCATTTCCCTCGTAGCCGCGAACCTCCTCGAATACGGCTTTACGAAAAGCCAGGTTGGCACCGTTACACATGGTAGGATAACCAACCGATGCCGTAGCGGCTGCTGTGCCGATGAGGCTGCCGAATTCGATGGCCTGCAGGTCGTGAAAGAATGCGCCATGCTGCATCATCTTTACACCACCGAAAACCATCTTTACGTTGCCATCTATAAAGCTGTTGCGCAGTGTAGCAAGCCATCCTGGCGATACACGGCAATCGCCATCGGTAGTAACGATTATCGAACCTTTTGCCTGCCCGATGGCCTCGGCAAGCACCCGCTTCTTTCCGGTGCCTGTAGCAGAGATGACATGAACGGTATGTCGGGTGGATATGAAGCGTTTCGCGATCTGAAGTGTATCATCTTCAGAGTGGTCATCGATCACAATGATCTCGCAGGTTACATCCTGTCGTTCCAGGTCGTTTAGCAGCGGGAGTATATTTTTCTCTTCGTTGCGTACGGGAATGATAACGGAGAGGCTGACGGTTTCATCGCTTCGCTCCTGCTCCGGTTTGTTTAACACTTTCTGCAGTGTAACCGACAGCATCGCTACCGCCAGCACATACGAACCAAACATCAGGAAAAGCAAAAGCACCATGCCAGTAATCTCGCAAAAAATATCAACCGTGCGTGTTAGATTTGTAGCTGCGAAGCTAACACTTCTAAAAAGATACTGAATATATTTTGTATACGCACCAGGGCTGCCACATCCTGTATGATATTTTACGCTATCCATCCGACCTCCATGCGGCGATGATGGGAGCTGTCACTTCTTCTCTTACCTTTGCTGCCAGTGAAACAACCTCAGGAAAAAGTTATTCTTGGCCTTGACCCGGGTACGAATGTGATGGGATATGGTCTTATTGAAGTGCGCAAGCCAAAGATCATCTTGCTGCAGTTTGGGGTTATTCACCTGAGCAAATACGAAGGGCACGAACTGAAACTCAAAAAAATATTCGATCGCGTGTTGAGTCTTATAGACGAGTATCACCCGGATGAAGTGGCACTGGAAGCACCGTTCTTTGGTAAGAACGTGCAGTCTATGTTAAAGCTTGGCAGAGCCCAGGGTGTTGCAATGTCGGCAGCGCTTTCGCGCGATATACCGATTGTAGAATACGCACCCAAGAAAGTAAAGCAATCCGTTACCGGCAATGGTAACGCTTCCAAGGAGCAGGTTGCCAAAATGCTGATGACGTTGTTTTCCATCAAAGAATTACCCAAGCTGCTCGATGCAACGGATGCCCTGGCTGTCGCGGTGTGTCATCATTTTCAAAAAGGGGATCAATCCTCCAAAGCAAAATCATGGGAGTCCTTCATCCGCGATAATCCCGGAAGAATAAAGTAAACTTCGGATGTTTGCGATCAGCGGGCAACAATCAGCAGTTTCGAAGCTGCCGTGACCAGCGCTTCTTCCTGCTTCTCCAGTTCTTCGCGCATTCTGTGGTTCAGATCGATCAGCTTGCGTATGCGATCTTTGAGTTCCTCTTTTTCATAATCATTCAATGCTTCCGATTCTGTCTCGATATATTCTGCGATCTGATCAATGCGCTCGTAAATCTGAATGATACCGGTGAGTCCGCTTTCGCCATACGACTCTTCTACGCTGTTGAGGTTGTATGCTATATCGTGCATATACTTTGTGGTTGATGTTTCAAAAAGTATAAAAGTATGCCAACGAACAAGAAGGAATGAAGTGACGAACCGGCCACTTCAATCGGGGTGCGACAGGCTGGAATGTTGGTATGAAGATACATTTTTTATAGTTATCTTAACAAATCCCAGTCTTCTTTGTGGTTCTTCGTGCAACTGGATTTTGTTTGCAGCAGACAAAGTGAAATATGGTTATAAAAAAAACCTCCATCGGATTTGAGGGAGGTTTTTCACTGAAGCTTTAAAGGCTTACCATTTTTTATTGTAACTATCGCGATCACCAAATTTACTGCGATTTCCATTGCCAAATCCGCCACTTCTGGGAGAATCCGTCCTTGGTCGGGCTTCATTCACTACCAGGTCTTTTCCAAGAAAATTATACCCGTTAAGTTCATTGATAGCATCCTTCGCTGAAGCACCATCGCTCATTTCCACAAACCCAAAGCCACGGCTCCGATTTGTCAATTTGTCAAAAACGATTTTCACGGAAGTTACATCGCCATGTTCCTGAAATAATTCTCTTAACTCATCTTCTGATGCCTTAAAGGGAATGTTTGCTACGTAAATGTTCATTTGTTTGATTTTTAAAAATTTGAAACTGTTATTTTAATTCGTTAGACAATCAGATGGGTGGGTATTAGCGAATGAGGTCTTATGGAAGAGGCGGCATTTACAAATAACGGAGCAGCTGTGTCTATTATGCTAATAAGGTAGCCAACTTAATTGGCTTTTGTAAGTAAATTCATATATATCTCTTGAATACCTTGTGCAGAGCGATATCAACCCAGGTAGGTAAGTAATTGATTAATATTGCCAGACTTTCTTAAATGTTGTACGGCTCGTTCTTTTATCTGCCTGACGCGCTCCCTGGTAAGTTTGAACCTGTGAGATATCTCTTCCAGGCTTAACGGTTGTTGCCCGTTAAGGCCATAGTGAAGCGTGAGAACCTGTGCTTCTCTTTTTTGAAGCTGCGATAGTGCCAATCTAACTTCCTGCCTGAGAGAATTAGCCATTAAAGAGTCATCTGGCTGGTGCGAATCTTTATCGACCATCACATCTAACAACGAAGCTTCTTCATTATTTTGAAACGGTGTATCCATAGAAACCTGCTTTGCTGATACCGAGTAGTTATCATCAATTGTTTCTACGCTTACATCAAGCGCTTGTGCAAGTTCTTCTGATGATGGCTCGCGCTGAAACTGCTGTTCTAACGTTGAAAACATCTTCGACATTTTGCTTAGGGAGCCGACACGATTCAGGGGCAATCGAACAATTCTCGACTGCTCTGCCAGCGCCTGAATAATGGATTGACGTATCCACCAGACTGCGTATGAAATAAATTTAAACCCGCGCGTTTCATCAAACCGCTGTCCTGCTTTTATCAAACCTATATTTCCCTCGTTAATCAAATCATTTAATGACAACCCACGATTCTGATATTGCTTTGCCACCGAAACAACAAAGCGGAGATTTGCCTTCGTGAGTTTTTCCAATGCAACCGTATCGCCCGCACGGATTCTCTTTGTCAGCTCTACCTCCATATTGGGTGTAATCAAATCGACTTTACCTATCTCCGCAAGATATTTGTCGAGTGACTGTGCTTCACGATTGGTAATCTGTTTGGCGATCGTTAGTTGTTTCATACAAAATTTTGAGGATTACATAGAAATTTGTTCTATCAACATGAGATATAGCAACCAGTTACACAATACTTTCACAAAGACTTGCATTCTGCCAATTGCTGGCATAACGTACATCTTATCGCTCTTTTAGCCTTAATATTATACTGTAAGGAAGTAAAAACTCACAACCTATGCAGTAGCAGACTATTGATATAAGTTTAACAGGATGAGTTATACTGCCAATAACTGTGGAGATTTTAAGAGACTACGGTTGGCAGAACCAGAAGCAGTGAATTAATTTTTCCGCAATTGATGTTACAAAAGTAACTAATCAATATAACAATTCCTATTTCAATGCCAATCAGCCAGCAAGTGTGATGACACGCATAGTTGATTATACGGGAATATGATTACCTTTGGACTACTTTATTAATCCATTCTGTCAGCCGTTCGAAGAACCTAGTCCATCAATTAAGCACTCCGATAAGCTCCTGGAACATTCTTTTTAATAAAGCAGATTAATCAAAAAAGCTTTATTAAAGCAATGAATGAGAATACGCTTCATAAATGAGTTAACGAGCGTCACTAATTTTGGCAAAGCAATAGCTTATTTTCAACAAGGCAATTGGCGATTTAGCAGGTTCAGTAATACATGGCGTATGTTATTCGTGTAAACAATTACACAAAAGCATATCATTTATACTGCATTCAACGATGAAAGATGTGAAAGGCAAGAATGGCAAGCCAGCAAAGTATACTATTAACGAGACCCATGTGAGCCACTTATGCCATTATGATTGTCAATAGCACTTGTATTAATTATAACCGAAAACGAAAAATCACTCGAATATGCTTGTAAGAATTTATGTTTCGATCTGGAGTAAATACAGACCTGCCATTTTAAAAATGATGATTGATGCCGCGGATGAATCTCAATCATACCAACTCTCACATCATGAGTTTAAGGCTCTGAATCCAACCAGTAAAGGTGCATTCAGTTTTTCGCTGGAAGTATCAGCAGGGAAAGCAACCAGTGGTTTAAAAGACAGTGCTGTTGCTCAGGATTTGTGGGAGATACTACAGCTTTCGCGCAAAGCGAGTGAGTTGATTGCCGATGCAACATTTCGGTTTTCTATGGACAAGCAATTTATTCTACACATTCAAAAAATAAATTAACCCTAAGTAAATATATATGGCAGGAACATTTGGTAAGCGCGAGAAGGAAAAGAAAAAACTTGAAAAGAAAAAAGAGAAAGAAGAACGCAAGGCTGAACGCAAAGCCAATGCAAAAAGTGGATCATTGGAAGATATGATGGCTTATGTGGATGAGAATGGAAACATTTCATCAACACCTCCGGATCCCTCCCGAAAAAAAGTTGTTAATGAAAGCGATATAGTTATTGGAGCACGAAACATGGAAGACGCAGCGATTACTATCCGAAAGGGACGCGTTAGCTATTTTAATGTATCCAAGGGCTATGGCTTCATTAAAGACCTGCAGACACAGGAAAGTATTTTTGTACATACCACTGCACTAAACGTTTCTGTCAAAGAAAATGACTTTGTTTCCTTTGAAACAGAAAACGGCCCGAGGGGATTGAATGCAGTGGCCGTAAGGAAAATTTAGCAGAACGCCATACGTTATCCGTTACAGGTTATCCGTAAGAGTCCGTCAGCGTATAACTTGTAACCATTAACGGCATAAGAACGCCGCATAACGAGTACCGGAGCAAGCAAACACCACTCCGCCAACACTCACCTCACACCCTGGCAGGCAGAGGCTCCCTGCTATGCAACGTGCACACCACTGATCCAGAAAAGTGCCAGTGTAAACGTGGTGAGCACAATGGCCAGTACACTGTATACTTTCTTGTTGCCTTCGCGATGTTCATATTTTTTTATGATTCGCTGATACCGGTCGGTGCTGATGAAGTAGCACCAGTGAGCCGTGTAACTCACAATAAAAAGCACCAACACGGGTATTGACAATGACAGCATCTCGTATACTTCGCTAAAAACATCTGTAAATGATATGAGTGCCAGCAGATTAAAGGAGATGATAACCGATAGTAAGAGACTCGCCAGGATGTGATCCATAGCTTCTTTTCTCTTGGCCGATGTAAACAATGAATAATAACAGTAGAACAAAAAATTGTAAAAATTCAGATTCATAGCTCAAAAAAATATCACTCACATTTTCAGGGCGCGAATATATTAAATCAACTGCATTTGAATCCTTACCACCAATAGCATGAGTATATCTATACTTCTGGTACTCCATAATTGGCGGGTGCTCATATAAAAACTTAATCTCAATCGTTGTCGAACGTTCTAAAAAGGTGCTTCTTTTTTATATTCACGAGATCAGTAAAACTCCTAAATATTTTTCAAAAATCTTACGATACATTTCGCCTAACGGAATTTCGGATTCACCGATAAAAAGGGATGATTATCCAACGAGTCTATGTTATCCCGATTCACCACACGATTTATTTATACTCCGGAATATCCATAAAAATACCAGAACTACGGAAGCCAGTGTATTAAGTCCTGTATTACCTCACCAATGACCTGATGGCCCATGTTATACTCATGATAGGTTAACGGAACATGAAGCGTTTGCAGAAATGCCTGCGCCTGCCGTGCATAATGTACAGGCAATGTGCCATCGTGCGTGCCATGCGCTATAAATATCCGCAGTTGCGACAATGCTTCGTTGCGGACAACTACCTGTTGCGTTTGCTCCAGCACTCTCCCACTCAGCGCAATAATACCGTTAACTTCTTCCGGGTTGCTTAGTCCTACGCTATAGCTCATAATAGCACCCTGACTGAAGCCACCCAGGTATATTTCATCGAGTGTATATTTTTGCTTTACCTGGGCAACAAATTGTTTGATCACGGCTCTGCTCGATACCTCCTGCTCTGCATTGATAACCGGTTTCCCGGTTGAGAAGTCAACATTATACCAGGCATATCGGCCGGCACTCAACGTAAATGGACCACGTGCAGCGATCACGTAGTAGCTATCAGGCAAGTGATCCGCCAGGCTGAACAAATCCTGCTCGTTACTGCCAACACCGTGTAATAGTATTATGGCTTTGTGCTTCGCGGTTTTCACCTTCGGTTCTCTCACCAGGTAATGCAGTGAGAGATTGTTGGAAGAGATATTGCTTTTATTTACAGATGTACTTGTCATGTTCGCACAGGTTGTAAAATAACAACTGATCGCAACGATGAACCACGCAGCATGCATGGCTAACCGAATTTAACCGAAGTCATGGTTAATGAACCTGCCAAAGCTTTATCATTGAAGATCGATATACCATCGTTACGGTCGTCTTTCAAGCCCAGTATATAGATCAATGGCAGGTAGTGCTCCGGTGTGGGAATTGCCAGCATAGCTTCTTTTCCCAATGCAGGGTAGTTCATCAGTGCTTTATGATCGCCTGCCTTGATCAGCGTTTTGAATTTATCGTTGATGGTCGCAGTCCAATCGTAAGCATACTCCGGGTCGTTTATTCTGTCCCACGCAGCAAGCCTGAGGTTATGCACCATGTTGCCGCTGCCCATGATGAGTACGCCTTTCTTACGGAGTACATAAAGTTCTTTGGCCAGCTCATAGTGATACTGTGGAGCTTTGGTATAGTCAATGCTGAGCTGCAGCACTGGTATAGTTGCCTCCGGATACATGTGTCGTACAATCGTCCACGTTCCATGGTCAAGCCCCCAGTCGTGGTCGAGCTCAACATTCGCAGAATGAATCAACGATGCCGTTTCTTTTGCCAAGGCCGGACTACCCGGTGCCGGATATTGTACATCAAACAACGCTTGCGGAAAACCACCGAAGTCATGTATCGTTTCAGGGAAGTCCATCGCGGTAATTTTAGTGCCTCTTGTAAACCAGTGTGCCGACACTACCAACACAGCTTTGGGCACAGGAATCTCCTTCGCCATCTGCTTCCACCTGCGACTAAACTCTGTATCTTCAATACCATTCATAGGCGAACCGTGGCCTACAAACATCACAGGCATCAAATGATCCTGCTCGGGTAGAGAACTGGCAAATTCTCTGAAAGATGATAATGTTGTCATACCGATTGTTCCTGTTACTATAGACTTTATAAATTGATTACGCTTCATATCTCAACTC